>JAHFEQ010000053.1:1886-15116 GCA_023248395.1 Nitrospirota bacterium | reverse complement strand
AGCGACTGAATAACCGTCTCTGGAGATTGTCCGGATTCCACAGCTCTTACCGCTCGAATCCGTATCTCTTCCAGAGTCTTGTGAGACAATTTGCGCCCATCCAGTTCTTTTTTCATGGGCGTGATTATAACACAACTTTATCATAATGTCATCATACTTTTGAACTTATTAGTAAATGTACCCGACGAATCCAAACGTCATCCTTTGAAATCTCCACCTGAGCCAACTAAATTGTTTTTTGTCTCTGTTGCCCCACCATCTGGTGGAACTTATTTTTGGGACGAGAGCAAACCAGACAGCCTGCGTAATGGCCTATTTAAAGCTATTGAAGAGGCTACTGGAGAGCAGTTTCAAAATGTAGATGAATTTAGGGATGCGGGTTATTTTCTTGTTCCTGCAGTCAAGTGCCCCTCCGAAAAAAATGGTAAGGACCATAATAATCCTATCAAAAAAGCCAAAGAAAATTGTAGCAAGTATCTTAGGGATGAACTGGAGGTTTCTGGAGCAAAACGTATCCTTGCCCTTGGAAAGGTCCCAATGACAGCTATTTCTATAGCACTTGGACTTGAGACTATACCCAAAAATGTGGCCGATTATCATCAAAAGCTTTGGCCAAGTAATATCTCAGGGCGCTCTGTACTTGTTGCTGGAACCTATTTTGCAGGGGCCTATCGGCATAATGGTTTCGGCAAAGTTGTAGAGACCATCAAATGGTTTATTGAACAGAATCCATAACTGTTAATGGATGAGGAAAAAGGGGGCAGTCCCCTTTTTCCTCACACCTGGATTCGCCTTCAATTGGAAACCTGTCTGGGTAACTGGCAGAAGGGGAAATTATGCTGCATGACATATGGGATTTTATGAATGTGCATAAGAAAAAGGGGACAGACCCCTTTCTTATTTTTTAATATGACCATTACTCTTTATTATAATCCGGCCTTTTACCCCAACGCCTTACATATTCCCAGATCAACTTTCGCTCAACGTACTTGATAAATGTTTGTGTTAACATATCTCTTTTTTTTAGTTCTTCCTTTACCAGATGCTTCCTATCAACGATAGTAGGATTCCTCCTACCGTTTTTCTGCCGTTGCTTAAAAAATTCATCTACATCATTTTCCACTTTTTCTTTCAATTCTATATTGTTTACAAGGAATGCGGCAACATATAGATTATCCTTTGAAATATCAAGTAGCTTTTTCCTTCCTTCTCTCCATCGTTTGGAAATTGATCCTTTGGTTGTCTCGCCTATATATATTATCTCTATTGATTGAGGATCAGCCGGTCCCTCGGGCACAGTTTCAAAATGTGCTAATAAATAAACACCCGATGAATTACCTTTTTCAAATGATTTACGCTTGCTCCATGCTATCCAAGGAGAAAATATTATATCTTCCATTCAAATCCCTCCGTTTCAAACCGTTATCTCTCAAAATTCTTCTTTTATAATTTCAACCCCCTTCTTTTCTCTGGCCACGTGCCTGTTAACCTCCGATACAAGGAAATAAATGGCATTCGCATATGTTGCCTCATCTAAAGTACTGGGTTGCCTAAAATTACATGATCGCAGAGCTTAATAAAATCTTTGATTAGGCGATCCATATTTAAGCCAATTCTGGCCTCAGAGAATCCTTCAATTTTCCTATTGCCTACATATTTTCCATTTAATTCACGGTCTTCATACATGGCAAATCCGCGTTTTGGAGCAAATTCATGAGCAATTCCGTGTCGATACATGGTATAAAATTTCTTTGCCGGAAGCACTGCTGAATCAAAAAAATGTTTTCTTATTACAGCACAATAAGCGATTTCTATCTGCTGCTTACCTTTCCTCCCTCTGTTTATAAATGCATCTATTCCGCACGCTATCACACATAAAGCAGCTGTATAATGGCGTTTCTCGTGTAATACATTAACGGATTTCCTCAATTCTTTTGCTAATACTTTACTGTCTCCCAGATTCATATAGTTTTCCTTGGGGATTTCCTTAATCATACTTTTACCACCCCTTTTTAAAGGTCATTTTATGCATGGCAGGTAATAAAAGTCAATTCTAATGGATATTTTGCGGCTAATGCCCTATAGTAAGATTTGTTATAGACATTTTTATAAGTCGTGTTCTATAATTCAATTTAGCGCGGGCGTTATGGTATGGATAAGGAGAACAATCAATGCATCTAACAGATATAGATTTAATAAAAGAGCTGTCTGACAAAATTAAAGGTCTCCCGGAGGATAATATCCGGGAGGTGATTGACTTTATTGAATTTCTTAACTCCAAAAAAGAAAAGGAGAAAAAAGGCTCTCCTGAAGTAATATTAAAGCATAGTGGGAGTTGGAAATTTCAAAAAGGGGAACTGGATAATATATTGGAAGACATAAAGAAGCTGCGGGAGATAGAGGAATAATTTGGAGTACCTCCTTGATACAAATCATGCCAGTAAGTTACTGGAAGGGAATGAATCCATTGTTTCAAAGGAAGAAAACCTATCGCAACTAAAAGAGTTTCTCTAGGATATTATCCTCTGGGCCTATGATGCTACGGCTGCTGAGGAATTTGGAAAGATTCAGGCAGATATCATTTTCCCACTTCAGCCACACTGACCAAAGGCTGTCACCAGGGTATAGTAATATCTCCCCTCATAGGGCCTTATCTCAGATAAAAAAGACCCTTACGACAAAGGGTGAAACGGTTCTTCACCTTCCCCTTTGTCCCCTCCCCTTGATGGGAGGAAACTTGAGGTAGAGGTGTTTTATGGCACAACAGTCGGCATCAAATGAAGAGATGACAGAGCTTCTGCTTGAGATCGCAGATGCGTATGAAGGGGGCGACCGCCCGCTGAGGAAGTCTGCGGATAAAGGAATAGGAGATAGACTCAAGCTTCTCAGAGAAAACCAGCCGTTCAGGGACTATGGCCTTGATGAGAAGGATATCCTCATCACAGCGATCCTCTTCGGGAACTTTTTTGAAGAGGAGGACGGGATGGAGGCCAGGAGGCTTTTGAGGAAGATCGAACGGGATAAGAAGTCTGCCTTCAGGGAAATAACGAGGATCAACCGGTTAAAGGAGCTGGGTATCCTTGAGGCCGGGAAGGGGTACCGGCTCCGCAGCGGTCGTTTTGCGGAGGATATCCAGGAGGATGATGCGTGCAGTACAGGCGGGCTTGAACTCCTTCGCTCTACCCTGAGACTTTCCGGCCACTTCTTAAACAGTCTGTTCGATACCGGTATCCAGAAGCCCGCTCAGTCCCATGAACCTTATAAGGATAATCTTGAGTATCTAACTGACCAGTTTGCAAGGCTTGAGTTTCTGAAAGAGGGTGATGATTTTCTGATAAGCCCGAAGAGATTCAGGCGGGCCCTAAGAAGGGGCAGGATGACAAGGGGAGAGAGGCTGCAGGGTATTGATGAGCTAAAAAGGCTTGAAGAAAGGATCGCCGGACGGTTACAGAAGACAGAGAGGACATTCCCCTTTGAAGAGCTTAAGAAGAAGAAAAGGTTAATCCAGAAGGAGGAATGGATCGTTCTATCCCTCCTTGAAAGGGACATAACAGGCGGGGGACATTATTTCGCGGACGAGATCCTTGATATGATAAGCAGGACACCCTGTGAGCGGTTGACGGATAAAAAGCTCCTCCAGGAAGATGGGAGGCTGACAAAGGGATGAAGAATCCCCCGGTGCTATTTCTGAACGAGGCAGATCAATTTTTGCACAGGCGGATAAACGCATCAAAATCAGCAGACCATATGTATAATCAGATGCAGAATATCTTTCTTGAACAGTTGGAACAGTTTAAAGGGGTCCTCATTGCCACCACCAACCTTGTGGAGAATATGGACACTGCCTTTTCAAGGAGATTCCATTATAAGATTGAATTCAAAAGGCCCGGGCCTGATGAGAGGCTGAGGCTCTGGCAGGTTCATATCCCTGAAAAGGCCCCGCTGGCAGAGGATGTGGACCTGCGCTACCTTGCCGAATGTTATGATCTCTCCGGCGGCCAGATAGCGGTGGTTGTGAGAAATGCCGCGACAAAGGCGGCAAGGAGAGGGAATAAGATCTCCCTGGATGATTTTATACGGGCCTGTGAAGTTGAGCTGACCGGGAATTTTGATGATAAGGGAAGGGCAATAGCCGGGTTTTGATAAACCTGATTGTTGGTGACCACCTTGCCCTTGTTGTAGACATGGAATCCTTTATGCCTCCTGTCATGGAGGCATCCGGATCCCCTCTTCGGTAATCAATTCCTCCTTTAGCGACATCCGAAAGACATTGTGCTCAAATAGAATCAAAAAGGAGATTACCTGAGCATTTTTGAGCATAAATAAATTAGCTGACGATGATGCCTGCGTATCCGACCACCTGGTCATAGTCTCCGCTGACATCTCCGGAGTTCATATACTTAACGAGTTCTGCCCTGGAGGCCCCCAGCTCGATAGCGGCATAGAGCATGGTTACTGCCGGTGCAAACCCGCACATGGTGATCCCATAGTCTTTTATCGTGGCATGAAGACCGGCCGGGTCCAAGGCGAGGATCTTTTCTATCGCCCGCTTGTCTTTTTCCTCCGCTGATTTTGCGGATTCATAATGAGTCATATCCGAGCTGGCAACGATGAGCACATCTTTTTTAGCCTCCTTAATTCCAAGACTTATCGCATGGCCCACTTCTTTACAAACTTCAAGGGCAGCGCTCATCATCGTGATTGGAACGATTTTAAAATCAGTTGTAAACATTTGGATAAAGGGAAGCTGTACCTCAAGACTATGTTCCCCTGCATGGGCGTCATAGTCAGCAACGGCATATTTTGATTTGTTTACAATAGACGATGCAAGTTGAACATCGATCTCTACATCTCCATTGGGCAGTTCCCATTTTCCATCTGGAAAAAGAGAAACGGATGCCCCGATACCGGTGTGATTGGGCCCGATAAGGATCAATGTGTCCGGCAGGATGACCTTCGAATAGACAGCCCCTGCTACAGCCCCGGAATAGATAAAACCTGCGTGAGGGGAGAGGACACCCAATGCCTTGATCTTTTCACTATCGGTTTTCAGGTATTTCTTTACCTGATCCTTTAGCCTGTCCGGAGATGCCTGATAAAAGTAACCAGCGACGGCGGGTTTTCTGAGCATGGTCGACTCCCGGGAATGTTCTCAGCAATACAACACATTGCCGCAACTAAGCACCTGTTTCTTCCGGCTGCCACTCCGGAACACCGTAACCCCTTTGCATCCAAGACGGTATGCCTCAAGATACGCCTCTTCGATATCTTTTTTGGTAGCCGTATGGGGAAGGTTAATCGTCTTGGATACCGCATTGTCCACATATTTCTGGAATGCAGCCTGCACCCTTAGGTGCCAGACAGGGGGGATATCAAAGGCAGTTACAAACAATTCTTTCATGTCCTGCGGGATGGAGGGGATATCCTTTATCGATTCTGTGGAAGAGATGGCAGAGACCAGCTTTTCGTTATAAATCCCCCTTTCGCTTGCCATCTTTTTAAACAGGGGATTGGTTTCTGAAAGTTTTACGTCGCCCAAGACATTCTTAACGAGACTGATAGCATACAGCGGTTCTATACCGCTTGAACAGCCGGCGATAATGCTGAGCGTGCCGGTTGGCGCTATTGTCGTGGCCGTGGCATTTCTCAGGGGGAGGCTGCCAGAATGATAATAGATGCTCTTGCTAAAGTTTGGGAAGGTCCCCCGCTCTTTTGCCAACTGGAAAGAGGCGTCTCTGGAGACGGCCTGGAAGAAACTCATGATCTCCTCAGCGGTTTTCAGGGCATCCTCAGAGTCATACGGTATTCCGAGCATGATCAGCATATCTGCAAACCCCATAACGCCAAGCCCTATTCTCCTGTTGGCCCTCGTAATCGCCTCAATCTGCGGTAAGGGGTAGCGGTTTACATCGATGACATTGTCCAGAAAGTGTATACTCTCACGGATGGTCTCTGAAAGTTTTGCGTAGTCTATTCGATAGACCCCTTTCCTCTTCCTGAGCATTTTGGTCAGGTTAATGGAACCCAGGTTACAGGCCTCATAAGGGTGCAGGGGCTGCTCACCACAGGGATTGGTTGCCTCAATCTCTCCAAGATTGCGAGTCGGGTTTTGTTTATTTATCTTGTCGATGAATAGAATGCCAGGGTCGCCTGTCTTCCAGGCCGACTCTGTAATCTGTCTAAAGACATCTCTTGCCTTTAGACGCCGCACAACCTTACCTGTCCTCGGATTAATCAGGGGATAGGTACTGTCCCTTTCAACCGCCTTCATGAATTTATCCGTAACAGCCACAGAGATATTGAAGTTTGTAAGTTCCTCAGGGTTATCTTTTACCCATATAAACTCCAATATGTCAGGATGGTCAACCCTAAGGACACCCATATTGGCCCCCCTTCGGGTTCCACCCTGTTTTATAACCTCAGTTCCAGTGTTAAATACCTTCATGAAAGAGACGGGTCCACTGGCAATCCCTCCGGTAGTAGCGACAGGGTCATCCTTTGGCCGGAGTTTGCTAAAAGAGAATCCTGTCCCGCCACCGGTCTGGTGGATGATTGCTGTTGTTTTTACCGCCTCAAATATAGATTCCAGGGAATCCTCTACAGGGATGACAAAGCATGCAGATAGCTGTCCCAACTCTCTTCCTGCATTCATGAGGGTAGGGGAGTTAGGCAGGAATTCAAGGCGTGACATCATCTCATAGAATACTGTCTCTGTCTTCCTGAGGATATTCTTTGCCCTGTATGCGTTATCCGCCTGGGCAACATAATGAGATACACGCATGAACATCTGCTGCGGGGTTTCTGTTACCCTTCCCCGAAGATTTTTCCTGAGATACCTTGTTTCAAGGACTCTTATGGCATTTTGTGTCAATCTTGATGATAACATAGGTGTATGCTACCACATAGGAACAGCGAAGGCAATTATTAGCACTGAATGTTATTGGATATCAATTAAGCCGGGTAGGCCGGGATGGCGAAATGATTTTTCCGGTCATTACACAGTGTGGGTCAACTCTAATTTACTCGGTTTGCCTGCATAGCTTGGGGTACTGAGGAGATAGCCCGTCATATTTCGCTGGAGGCTTAGTTTATTTTCCCTGACTAATCTATCGATCGCAAGGAAAATTACATTATAGGAGTCATCCATACTGCCCTCTAACTCGGTGAAGGATATACACCCCTTCTGCTTTACTAAAGTTAGAATCTTCTCTGAAGTAGAAATAATCTTGGACTCCATAGAACACCTCCTAACGGTGGTAATATTGTTTATTTACTCTTTCTTCTTCTGCGCTATAATCTCACCTCCTTTCATCACAGCAGTGCCCTTTCTATATTACTAACATTTTGGCCTTCCAATGTCAAATGTTTTTATCTGTTTATCTGTTTTCAGGTACATCGTCAATAAAGACTGCAATCCGTATAATTGCAATCTCTTTCCTGTTGGGCTATGATAGGTTATATTATGAAATTTGCTGATGGTGAACGGGTTCATTTTATAGACAAAAAGGGGAGGCACTATCCGCTTACCCTTTGTAAGAGAAAGGTCTTTCAATTTAGTGGAGAGACGATACCTCATGACGACATCATAGGCAGGGAGGACGGAGCTGCGGTTACCTTTTCGAGGGGGAGTCGGTTTGTCGTTGTAAGACCGACGCTCGCAGAGCATATATTAAAAATGCCCAGGGGTGCACAGGTTATCTATCCCAAGGATGTGGGGATGATCCTGATATGGGGGGATATCTATCCAGGGGCAAAGGTTGTTGAGGCGGGCATTGGTTCTGGCGCACTGACCATGGCATTGCTCAGGGGGGTGGGGGAGCGTGGTATCGTCATCTCTTATGAGATACGTGAAGACTTTAGTAAGGTTGCCCTCAATAATATCAGATCCTATATGGGTAAGACAGACAATCTGATATTGAGGCATAGTGACGTCTATGATGGTATTGGAGAGGAGGATATAGACAGGGTTATCCTGGATCTGCCAGAACCATGGAGGGTGGCAGGCCATGCTGCAAAGGCATTAAGAGAAGGGGGCATATTCCTGTGTTATCTGCCAACAACCCTTCAGGTTGCGAGTGTAGTGGAGTCGTTAAAAGAGTCAGGTGTCTTTACCCATATTGAAACGATAGAAACACTTCTAAGGACCTGGCATGTAGAGGAAAGTAGCGTTAGGCCAGACCATCGCATGGTCGCTCATACCGGTTTTATCACAGTGGCAAGAAAAGTAAGAAGGTGACATGGAACCGTTAGAAAATGAGTTTGGGGATATCATTCAAAAGGCGAGGATGGGGCTGGGTCTTACATTAAAGCAGGTGTCGGAGAAGGCGAATATCCCTGTTCATTTGTTAGAGGAGATGGAATCCTGCAGGCATAGACCATCAAAAGAAGATGTCAGCTTACTTGCGCCGGTACTTGGCCTGCATCCTGCTAAGCTCTATGCTATTGCTATGGGGTCATGGCATCCGGAGGAGTTTCCTTCTGGCAAGTTATCTGACATCGTGATCATCGGTGGCACAATAGGGTCTTATAAAGTAAACGGATACATATTCATTGATAAGAAAAGTAGCGAAGCGGTTGCCTTTGATACCGCGAATAACAGCAGAAAGGTTTTACAGAGTTTGCAGGATAGGGGGCTCCGGTTAAAGTATATCTTTATGACCCATTGCCATTCTGATCACGTGGGAGGATTAGAAGAAGTTTGCCGGGTGACAGGCGCCAGGGTAGGCATGCCAGAAGAAGAAACAACGGTAGAATTAAAAGAGGATATAAGAAAACAGGTATTTTGGGTCAGGGATAGCTCGGAATTTAAGTTAGGCACGATTGTGATAAAAGCTGTGGCGATATCTGGCCACACACAGGGAAGTACCTGCTATATGACCCGGGATTACTGTTTTTCAGGTGATACGATCTTTGCAGGCTCTGTGGGCCGGGCCTATAGCACAGAGGCTTATAGTAAATTGTTACATTCTGTAAAAACGAGGGTACTATCTTTGGATGAGGGTGTATATATTTTCCCCGGACATGGCCCTGTGACTACGGTAAAGGAGGAGAGAGCGCATAATCCATTTTTTTAAAAAGGGATATTCAGATGAAAGAATCAGCTAAGGGGTTAACGAAGAAGGAGATAGTGGACCTGCTTGAGAAGAATAGGGACCACGACTGTGACGGGATTGGCCGGGATAAAATATGTGTCAGGATAGTGGCCATTGCCGATCTCCCTTCGAAATATGGTCAGTTTCAGGCAGTGGCATTTTTCAACAACCGTGATAATAAGGAACATGCGGCCCTTGTCCATGGCAATGTCATAGACCAGGAAGAGGTCATTGTAAGATTACACTCTGAGTGCCTGACCGGGGATGTCTTTGGTTCATTGAGGTGTGACTGCCATGATCAGCTTGTTGCGGCACTTCGGACCATAGGGAAGATGAAGATGGGGGTGCTTATCTATCTAAGGCAAGAGGGGCGCGGGATAGGGTTTAGTAATAAGATAAAGGCCTATGCACTGCAGGAAGAGGGGCTTGACACAAAGGAGGCCAATATCGCCCTCGGTTTTCGAGATGATGAGAGGGAGTATAGTGTTGCGGCACACATTGTCAAGTCATTAAAGATAAGGTCAGTCCGTCTCATGACAAACAATCCCCGCAAGATAACAGAGCTTGAACAGTACGGCATAAAAGTCACAGAGCGTATCCCGCTCATTATCCCTCCCAATAAATATAATCGCTTTTATCTTGAGACCAAGGAGAAGAAATTCGGCCATCTGCTGGAAGATGTTGCAGAAAGATTTAATGAACAGATGGACGCTCCCCTGTTTAAACGGGGTAAACCATAATCCATTTTTTTCCTGAAAGGAGGTGAGTCAGATGGCCCTTTTAGAAATAAGCGTGGTACCACTGGGTACCTCTACACCGAGCATAGGGGATTATATCGCGGATGTCGTTGTGGCGTGTAAGAAGGCGAAGGTAAAATATAAACTCACAGATATGGGCACTATTGTAGAGGGGCGGCCCAATGACCTCTTCAACCTGGCCCGGAAGCTTCATGAAATCCCCTTTAAAAAGGGAATAAAGAGGGTTATGACAACGCTCTCCATTGATGACAGGAGGGATAAGAAGGTTAAGCTCGACAGCAAGGTCACCTCTGTGATGGCAAGGATAGAGAAGTAAAGGCCTCCATTGCTTCTTTATATAAGGCATCGGGGTCATCCTTATACCGTGGAGAAAAGTGGAGTATCACCAGCTCTTTTGCCCCTGCCTTGCGGGCAAGCTCACCCGCTTGTCTTGCTGTAAGATGGTATCGCTCTGAGGCGATGTCCCGGTCCTTATCTAAGTAGGCTGCCTCACAATACATAATATCAGAGTCTTTAGCCAAGCCAACGATCTTCTCCTCATTATCCGCATTGTACACAGCATCAACGATATAAGATATCTTTTGTCCCTCTGTCACTGTTGCTATTCTATCTCTCAATACCCCAAGAGGAAATTCCTTAAAATATTCACCTTCAGGCCTTCCCTCCCACAACGCCTCCTTGAATTCCCTTAACCATGGGCCCACCTGAAGGTTGAGCGCTGCAAGTTTATCTTTGTTGATATTGATATGAAACCTCTCTTTCAGGGCAAATCCCAATGAGGGTATCTTGTGGTCGAAGTGACAGGCATGGATCGTAAACATATCTTCCTCTAAAAGGATGCCGGAAAAGGGGAGGGTGTCTGTATCGCGGCGTTTAAAACCGTCCTTTGCATAAAACTCTGCCCTCTTTATCCTGTCAGCAGAAACCTCTGTGACCTGCAGGATTAATGGGTATTCTTCTGTCAGATTCCAGGTATAGCCGCGTAATTTACCTTCGACACTGTCTGTTATTCCCGGAGGTCCGTAAACTCTCAGGGCCTTTTCGCGGCCTAATACGATCCTCAGCAGGTGATCGAACCCCACAAAGTGGTCCATATGGGTGTGGGAGACAAAGACATCAGAGACCTTCAGCAGCTTTGCCGGTTCCAGGACGGCGTTGTCTCCAAGATCAAATAGTATTGCCCGTCTTTCCCATTTAATTTCGACGCAGAGGCCAGGGTCTTCAAAAGGACCATTGATCAGGGCGGGATGCAGGAGGGGCTTCATACGATGACTGCCCCTTCAGATTTCCGGCGGTGATGTTTCCCCTGCGGCATGATCTCCATGAGCGGCCTCCTCAGCCGACGATTCCATCTCCTGCTCAAAATCTTCTCCAAGTTCATCCCCAAATTCCTTTCCCATCTTTTTCATGAATCTCGCCATACTCGCTGGATCACCCTCGTCGATATCGCCCCATTTGCCGGGATCTGCCATGGATTCCAGCCGGGCCTCTTCAGACTTTGGTGCAGCGAATCGGGAGAAGAGCCTTGTCAGGTCGCTGCTGCCACAGTGGTTACAGAGCGGTTGATCAGAGCGGCTTAGTATCAGGAGTGCCAACTTTTTTTTGCAACTATTGCATCGATATTCATAGATGGGCATTGCAATCTCCCTTCAGTAGAGCTCCATTCTAATAGAAATATTGGGTCATTGCAAGGGAAAGTCGGATAAAAATATGGCCTGAGATTTACTATTTCATTATCCTGTGTTTCTGCGATTCTTTCGGTACGTACCATTGGTAGATATTATATCCGCCGCTTGTCAATGAACTCATTGATGAAGGTAGACTACTCCAGCGCCCTGATATTCACCTTAATTCCTACCATCGCAAGCCTCCACTGGATGATGGTGGAGGTCTTCATCCTCAGGGAGTTTCCCATATTGGTCAGGATGGTAAATTCAAAGGGCCTGCCATCCTTATCCAGCAGACCGTCACCATCCGTGTCCCGCCATCCGGCCTCGGAGAAGAGCGCCTTTGCCTTCTCAGGGTGATACTCATATGAAGCATAAGTCCTTTACAACCTGCATTTAGATAGCCTATAATTGTTTGTGCTGGAGGGGGAGATACATATTAAACTGAGAGGAGATGGATTGTCTTGAGGCAAGCGAAACCGATAGCCAGCAGGAGAAGGGAACTACTCAGGATTTGTGAAGAATATCAGATCCTGGCAGTCTACCTCTTTGGTTCTATGGCTAATGAAGGGGTTGCTCTTCTGGATAATAAGGTGCCAGAGGATGTTGATCCACTTGCCGACCTTGATGTCGGCGTAGTGTTCTTGTAACCTGTTTCTGATTCGAAAGAAAGAGTAAGAACCTATAAAAAACTTTATGCTGATCTATCGGATTTATTCTCTCCGCTTCCTTTAGACCTCGTCTTTCTTCAAGAAACTGGCGTCATCATTAGCAGGTTCGAATCCCATGGGGAAGCCATCATATCTTTACGCATGCCGATATCCCAGAGTTGCTTAATTTGCAAGAGGTGAGAGGGGAAGCCAAGCCTTATCAAATTCGTCAATTATTAAAGTTAGTGGAAAAATATAATCTTAGACTGGAGGATGAGCAATGAAGGATTATCACATTAATATATATTTTACAGTGAGGAAGACGGTGGATATATTGCAGATATTCCAGATTTAGAGCATTGCTCTGCCTTTGGTGAGAGACCGGGGAAAGCCCTGTCACAAGTGGCAATTGCTAAGGAAGCGTGGATAGAATCTGCCCGCAGGTTTTCATGCCTTTGAATGAATCCGGTTGCCGCCCATTATATGACCTTAATGTCTATCGAGAAAGAGCTCTATGAGAAGAAAAAGAAGCTTACGAACATTCATTCCATCTCTTCACGATAGAATGGTTTCTGTAGGATTTGTTACCGGCATAGACAAGAACCTTGATGGGCTTGTCGCTTTCTGACTTCATGAAAGATAAAATACAAAGACACAGGAGAGAGAGGACTGTGGATATGTTTAAGATTCGTGGTCATACGCTGCTATGTCTTCAGGGTTTCAGGGGAAAAGGGTATAGTGAGGCCTTTGTACTGAATATGAAGCGGATTCATGAGGCGCTGTCTAATGACCACCAGACGAAAGTCGAGGTTATTATCGGTCCGGATGATATCTGCTCTGCATGTCCGCACCTTAAAGATAATCTCTGTATAGTCAACAGTCCCGGCAGTGGGAGTACTATGAAGAAGAAGGATAAAGAGGTTATAGAACTTATAGGGATCTATCCAGGAAGCCTATATCGTTGGGGAGATATCCGCGGCATGATTTCAGAGAGAGTAACCCCTGAGATTCTGAAGAATCTATGCATTCAATGTCAGTGGTATTCTCTTGGTTACTGTGAAGA
>JAHFEQ010000053.1:0-1786 GCA_023248395.1 Nitrospirota bacterium | reverse complement strand
ATATTATATCCAATCCCTATCGGTGCAGGTTCTATCCCATGAAACCTTGAGTTGACGATGGGCAGGGCCTCCGGGACATATAAGAATATATAAGGAAGCTCATCCGCCAGTATCTCCTGTATCCTGAAATATGCCTTTTTCCTCTCATTCATATCGAAGGTCCTTCTGCCACTTTCCAGGAGCTCATCTACTTCGGGGTTGGAATAGCTTACAAAGTTAAATTCCTTTTCCTTGGTTTTGCTTGAATGCCATATGTCATACTGATCCGGATCAAGGCCGATACCCCATCCGAGGACCACAGCCTCAAACCGCCGCTTGTCGATAAACTCATTGATGAAGGTAGACCACTCCAGCGCCCTGATATTTACCTTAACCCCTACCATCGCAAGCCTCCACTGGATGATGGTGGAGGTCTTCATCCTCAGGGAGTTTCCCATATTGGTCAGGATAGTAAATTCAAAGGGCCTGCCATCCTTATCCAGAAGACCATCCCCATCCGTGTCCCGCCATCCGGCCTCAGAGAAGAGCGCCTTGGCCTTCTCAGGGTTGTACTCATATTTCCTGACGTTTGGATTATAAGGCCAGGTATTCGGCACATAGGGACCTGTGGCAGGCTTTCCAAGACCAAAGAGGACCCCAGCGACGATCTCCTCCTTATCGATCGCATAGGCAATGGCCTGGCGTACCCTCTTGTCCCCGAACCAGGGATGCTTCTCAATGCACTTCCCTGTTTCATCCCTTCTCAGGCACAGATTGAATCCCATATAGGTATAGGCAAACGTAGGATATCTGTATTTATTGAAATTTTTCTCAAAGTAGGGGGTCAGAGTCTGTCTTGTATACTGTGTTGGAGTCAGGCCCATCCAGTCGACCCCTCCGGCCTGAAGCTCCAGAAACATCGTGGCAGGGTCAGGGATGACACGGTAGACATATCTATCGATATAGGGCCTCCCTTCAAAGTAATTGTGATTTGCCTCAAGGATGATCTCCTGTCCGGGGGTCCATTTGGCGAGACTGAATGGCCCCATGCCGACGGGATTTCTTCCGAGCTCACTCTTGGTGATATCCTTCCCCTCAAGGAGATGTTTGGGGAGTATCGTAAGACTGCCCCAGCTGCTTAATGCAGGTGCAAAGGGTTTATCATAGGTAACACGGAAGGTAAATTTATCCAGCACCTCGGCCTTCGTGACCTGCTTGTAGTCCTCTGAATAGGCGGTAGGGGTCTTTTCATCGATGATGGTCTTATAACCAAAGAGGACATCTTCTGCCGTGAACTCAACCCCATCTGTCCATCGGACACCCTTTCTTAAATGGAAGGTGATCACGAGCCCGTCTTTCGAGATATCCCAGGATTCTGCAAGGTCTCCTTTCAGGGTAAGGTCCTTATCGTATTTGACAAGGCCGTTAAAGATGAGACCGGCAACATCATGAGAGGCGCTATCCCCTGCAAGCATCGGGATGAGGATGCTCGGCTCACCGATGGTCCCCTCCACCAGGGTATCTCCATAGGCAGGCTGATGATCTGCCACCGTCTTCTCTTCTGAGAAGGCTTTATGGGCGCTCTGTTCACAGCCAGCATGGACCAATATCAGGATAAGAAAAAAAGCTATTAATATCTTCTGCATAACCAAATTTACGGTAGAAAGTAAAAGGCGATTGCCAAAATGATGTAAACGGCTAATAATTGTACCCCCTCCATCCAGTTTGACTCGCCATCCATAGAGATCAGGCTGACGATCCCCACGGCGAGCCCTATGGCTACGACCTCAAAGGTTGTAAAGAGGAG
>JAHFEQ010000097.1 GCA_023248395.1 Nitrospirota bacterium | reverse complement strand
CGGAGACTGTCCACGGCTTGTGTCGACCCTGTAGAATCTGTCAAATATCTTTGGGATCTCTTCTGCAGGGATGCCTATCCCGGTATCCGTAACAGTTATGATAGCCCGGTCGTTGTCCTCACCTACAGTTAAGTTGTTATTGAAGTCTTTGTCGATCTTATTGCGGAGGTAGTTGATATAGACGTCAACAATATTAGAGTCCTTTTCTTCATCCTCATGATAGATGTGTTCCACGATATCTGTACGGCTCACGACACTCTCTTTGTTATAGGCAAGATATTCAAGGAGCGCATATTCCCTGGCAGAAAGGTTAATGGTTTTCCCTCCCCTTTTGACCTCATGATTTGCAGTGTTGATCTCTAAGTCATCTATTCGGATGATGGCCTCCTTTACTGTGGTCTTACGCCGAATCAGCGAGCGTATCCTTGCCAGAAGCTCCCCGAATATAAAGGGCTTCGTAAGATAGTCGTCTGCCCCGGTATCAAGACCTGTGATCTTATCAAGGATCGCATCCCTTGCCGTGAGGAGTAATACAGGTGTTGCAATTCCCTTTTTCCTTATAGTTTTTAATATAGAGAGGCTATCGATAATCGGCAGCATGATGTCCAGGATAATGATATCCGCCTGATAGTTTTCAGCCATGTACAGACCTTCCTCGCCATCGTGGGCCGATTCCACGGTATAGCCTTCTTCTTCGAGCCCCTGTCTGATAATAGCGGCAAGGTCTTTCTCGTCTTCTACCAGTAAAATCCGCATCTCTGACCTCAAAGGAGTACTAATACCTCAGCAGGGCTCCTATGCTGCCTGCCTCTTTTAATTTTACGCTTGAGATAATCGCTGAAATCCCGGCGCCCTGATCAATAGCCTTCTGTATGGCAAAGTCTATAAGATGCTCTATTTTCTCAAGTTCAGTACTACAGTAAGGACAGGTTTTCATATCCTGCACTGTAAGGAAATTACACGATGAACACTTAAACCCTGAGGCACTGAGTCCCTCGATATAGATCAGGTGATGGATATTGCCTGATTGCATTTGTGAGAGGACATCGTCTAAACCTATAGCTGCTGAGCCATTTTTACTGGTCCGTGTAACCAGTTCATCGACAAGCCGTTCTTCAATGGTCTTTCCTGTATTTTTTATTATGTGCATAGATTTTTCAAGAATCTCGTCATTGCCTGCATGCATATCTGCTGTAAATGTCCCGGCTATCTTTGCTGTAATGGGTTGTGGGAGCATCTTATTGAATAATAGTATAGATTCCTCAGAGCCACCCAACATGAGATGGCTTACCTCACCTCTCTTCCATATCTCCTCTAAATGTTTTACCATATCCTTCAAATGGAAGTGTATATGTGCCTCTATATGTCTTTTGAACCTGTTCTCTTCTAATCCATACCATCCGGCCTTTTTATGTTTACCAGGGATATCCGGTGTAAAATGTTCGGCATATTCGGCTATCTCACCGAGATGGATCCTAAAGAGTTTTGCATGTTCCCGATCAACCAGGGCTACTACGTAATTATGATACTGTTCCAGGATACTTGCGAGGGGTTTAAGGTATGGGGTCTTATCAATGACCACATGATTCTTTAACGGGACGGAGAGGTGGTAGACTTCCCAGATATCCAATGGTGTCGAGCTTATAATGGCAAGGGCCTTTTTGAACTCTGTCTTTCCACTCTTGATATAGGCCTCTATCTTTTTTATATCCTCCTTTATGACCTTTTGCTCTGCACTGCCGAGCTTATCAAATTCTGCTTTCGCAAGGTTCCTAAAGTTAACAAAGTACTCTCCTTTAGGGTTCGTAACAGGATTGACGCTAAGATAGACACTTGTATATAGGTTCCCCTCACTCCCCATGTGATTGATCCGTGTTAAGTCTTCTTTGGTGAACATTATGATCCTCCTCCTCTTGACGCTGAAAAATGCCCATCTACGGCGTCAGGACTGCGGGTTCTTCGCCTCAACGTACGGGGAAGTACGCCTCGGCTCGAACCCTTGTCCTTCCTTGTATCTGTGCATTTTTGAGCGTCAACTGTTAGATTGTCAGTTACAGCATCTTTAGAAATTCATCCTCGGTAAGAATCGTTACTCCAAGTTCTCTTGCCTTACTGGCCTTGGAACCAGGCTCTTCTCCTGCAATGACAAAGTCTGTATTCTTGCTTACACTAGAGGCGACATGGCCTCCCACGGATTCAACCCTATCCTTTGCTTCGTCACGTGAAAAGAACTTCAGCGCCCCTGTAAAGACAAAGACCTTACCCTTCAATTTTTCACTCTGTATCTTACTTAATGGAGGAAACGCTACCCCTGCCTCCCGGAGCCTCTCAATTTCTTTGATGTTGTTTTTCTGGTTAAAGAACTGAACGACACTCCGGGCTATCTCAGGCCCTATCGTATCGATTGCCTGGAGATCTTCTTCCATAGCGGACATCAGTCGTTCTATACTGCCAAACTGTTGTGCAAGTATCTTCCCGATTTGTTCACCGACATGTCTGATCCCGAGGGCATAGATAACCCTCGGAAGCTCTCTCCCCTTACTTCCTTCTACAGCATCAATAATATTCCGGGCTGATTTGTCCGCCATTCTTTCAAGTCCTGCGATCTGCTCTTTAGTAAGATAATATATGTCTGAGATATTTTTTACAAGCCCTTTATCTACTAACTGCTCTGTGAGTTTTTCTCCAAGCCCCTCTATATCCATAGCCCTGCGAGAGGCGAAGTGCCGTATCCGCTCTTTCAACTGTGCCGGGCAGTTCATCCCTATGCACCGGTAATAGACATCCTCCTTTAAGACATTGGATCCGCATACAGGGCATTTGTCCGGTAACCTGTAGGGGATCTCTTTTCCTGTCCGCTTCGATGTAATCACCTTGACCACCTCAGGGATCACATCCCCTGCACGCTGCACCAGTACCCAATCCCCTGCACGCACATCCTTCCTGTCTATTTCATCCTGATTGTGGAGTGTGGACCTGCTTACGGTAACGCCGCCGATCCTGACCGGCTCCATGATGGCGACAGGCGTCAGTATCCCTGTACGGCCTACCTGAGCCTCTATTTTTAATATCTTTGTAGTCGCCTGTCTTGGTTCAAACTTATAGGCAACAGCCCACCTCGGACTCCTTGCGACAGTGCCCAGTCGCTCCTGCAGGTCAAGTCTATTGACCTTAATAACCACTCCATCGATCTCATAATCGAGGGAGTCCCGCATGCCCCCTATCTCTTTATAGAAATCAATTGCCTCATGGATTCCATGACACACTTTATTCAGAGGATTTGTCTTAAGCCCCCATCCCCGGAGTGTGTTAAGGATCTCCCAGTGTGTTTCAAATCTATGACCCATTACCTCCCCAATTCCATAAAAAAATATGTCCAAAGGACGTTTTGCCGTAATTTTGGAATCCAGTTGCCGCAATGAACCGGCAGCGGCATTTCTTGGATTCGCAAAGAAAGGTTCTCCGTTCTCTTCCCGCTGCTGGTTTAGCTCTCTAAAATCCCTTACTCTGATAAAGACCTCCCCGCGTACCTCTAACTTCTCTGGAGTGGGTTCATGTTTTTTTAAGAGATTCAGGGGGATCGTCCGTATGGTTCTTAGATTCAGGGTCACATCCTCTCCAGTAAAACCGTCTCCACGGGTCGAGCCAACTCTTAACCGGCCACCTTCATAGACTACTTCAACGGCGAGTCCATCTAATTTGGGTTCTGTTACATATTCAATCGATTCACTTTCAGGGAGATGGAGGAAACGCTTGATTCGTCTGTCAAACTCCAATGTCTCCTCTTCAGTCTCTGTATTGGAGAGGCTCAACATCGGTAGGGTATGCGTGACGGATTGAAACTCTTCCAAAGGCGGGGCGCCGATCCGTTGAGTAGGGGAGTCCGGTGCTATAAGATCAGGGTAGGTGTTTTCTAACTTGACAAGTTCCTGCATAAGCTTGTCATACTCGGCATCGGATATCTCAGGGGAGTCCAGGACATAATAGAGATAGTTATGATAATTGATCTGTTCTCTCAGCTCATTAATCCGCCTCTCGATCGCCTTCTTATCCATAAGGAAACTCCGGGGAAACCCACTTCAATATATAACACACCTGGTATAATTCTTCAAACAGGGTAAGGGGACACTTCCTATATTTCCAGCGCTGGTCAGCGGCCGGTGACGGGTTTGGGTGTCCGCTGAACCTGGTTCCCTTTCTTTGGGGCAACGGTGGTACGGGTCGTAGTATGGGTCCTGGATGGTGCCGGTCTTTTCTGCCCGGCGTGGTGCCGCGGTTCACGCGGTGGACGGGCAAACTCGGCATCGCGTGCCGGTGCCGGCTTATTATAATCGAACCCCTTCAACGTGCGACGCTCCACCTTTTTACCGAGGACGCGCTCGATGGCGCGCACCATGTCCTCGTCTTCACGGGTAATGAATGTGAAGGCATCGCCAGTCTTTGCAGCCCGGCCGGTGCGGCCGATCCGGTGTGTGTACGCGTCGGCGGTATTGGGCATGTCGTAGTTGATGACGTGGGATATGCTTGAGACATCGATACCGCGGGCCGCAATATCGGTTGCAACAAGGACCTGATACGAGCCGTTACGGAATCCATCGAGTGCCGCCTGGCGCTTGTTCTGAGACAGGTTCCCCTGCAGTGATGCGGCCCGGTAACCGGCCCTTTCCAGTTGCTGCCCCACGCGCTTGGCACGGTGCTTGGTGCGCGTAAAGATCAACACCGACTCCGTGTCTGTATGCCGCAGCAGTTCGAGGAGGAGCGCGGTTTTGAGGTGCTGATTGACCGGGTAGAGCGCATGGCTGACCGTGCTTGCCGGTGCTGGGGGATTGACCTGCACCGTGACTGGGGACTGCAGGACGTCGTGGGCCAGGCTCCGGATATCATCAGGCATGGTTGCCGAGAACAACAACGTCTGTCTTTTGGCCGGTACGTGCCTGATGATCTTACGGATATCAGGCAGGAAGCCCATGTCGAACATACGGTCCGCTTCATCGAGTACGAGCACTTCCACATGCGACAGATTGATCGTGCGCTGATGGATATGATCGAGCAGTCGGCCGGGACAGGCAACAACGATTTCGACTCCGGCGCGCAGTTTCTGTATCTGCGGGCTTGTGGCCACACCGCCATAGACGGTGGCACTTCGGACTCTGGTCCGTTGTCCCAGGCTGACGATCGCCTCGTGGATCTGCTCTGCCAGTTCACGGGTGGGCGCGATGACGAGGGCACGGATATGGCCGCCGGCTGGTCCTTTTATCAGGCGCTCCAGAATCGGCAGCACGAAGGCCGCTGTTTTACCTGTTCCGGTCTGTGCCAAACCCATAACATCACGTCCCTCGAGGACCGGCGGGATTGCCTGCGCCTGGATCGGAGTTGGCGTGACAAAGCCCGCCGCCGTGATCCCGGCCGTAATGCTGGGGTGAAAATCAAATGTTTGAAATTTCATAAAATCCTTCTTTCTTTGTTTTGGGGAGTAAGCCCCATGTGTATTCCGGGACTTACAATGACGTAGGTTTCATCCGGGTACAGCAGTTGTTTTGTGATGTTTCACTCTAACAGCTTTGGGGAGCCCCTGTCAAGCAGAAGGCACACAAGGGATGTAATCCTTCACTGGAGCGTGGGGTGGGGTCGTTGCCCCTTCGCTCCTGGCCTTCGCAGTTGACCTATCTAAGACTCGCAGGCGGGGAAGCCTTCCAGCCTCTAAAGGGCTGGCTTTTTTCGCTTCGCTCAATGCAAGCACTGCCCTCCGCCTGCTCGTCTTGATAGGTGCCCAACTGCTTTCGGCAAGTCGCTCAGGGGCAACAGCCCCGCCCTCCACTGAAGGATTACGGAGAAAAAAGAGAAAGTGGGATGGAAGATTTAAAACTTTGCCAACTGACAAT
>JAHFEQ010000052.1 GCA_023248395.1 Nitrospirota bacterium | reverse complement strand
TTTATTTCAGGACGACGGATGTGACCGGGATAACGAAGTTGCCTGAGGGGGTGGAGATGGTGATGCCCGGGGACAATGTAACGATAGAGGCGGAGTTGATCACCCCGATTGCGATGGAGGATGGGTTGAGGTTTGCGGTGAGGGAAGGCGGAAAGACGGTAGGGGCCGGAGTGATCAGCAAGGTGATAGAGTAAGTCAGAAGTAAGAGGTTAGAAGTAAGAAGTTAGAAACAGGGTGAAGAGGGGAAGAAAAAATGCGTGAAATCATTACCATGGCATGCAGTGATTGTAAGAACAGGAATTATTCTACAACGAAGAATAAACGGAATACACAGGATAAGTTGGAGCTGAAGAAATTTTGTCCATCCTGTAGGAAGCATACGGCGCACAAAGAGGTTAAATAGTCTGATGAGTTACATACGGATAGGCCAGTAGCTCCAACGGCTAGAGCACCGGTCTCCAAAACCGGGTGATGGGGGTTCGAATCCCTCCTGGCCTGCCAATAGCAGGAAAGCAGGTATTTATGTTCAGAAAGATCATAGACGGTATAAAGGAGTTTTTGACAGATGTGAAGACAGAGACCAGGAAGGTCACCTTTCCAACAAAGGAAGACACCACGGGTACGACAACGGTTGTGGTTGTACTTGTGCTGATCGCCGCGGTTTATATGTGGATATTAGATGTGTCGTTTTCAACGATTATAGCGAAGATTCTTCCGTGAGTTATGCAAACGGCTAAATGAGGTATTGATGACTAAACAATGGTATGTAGTACATACTTATTCAGGATTTGAAAACAAGGTAAAGTCGAGCCTGGAGGAGAGGATTGGCTCCTTAGGGATAAAGGATAAGTTTGGAGAGGTACTTATCCCCACTGAAAATGTGGTTGAACTGAAGGAGGGGAAAAAGAGGGTTGCAACTAAAAAGGTTTTTCCGGGATATATCCTGGTTGAGATGGAGATGTCAGACGAGACGTGGAATCTCGTTAAGAATATACCCAAAGTGACAGGGTTTGTTGGCGGTGGAGGGGCTCCAACCCCCCTGACGGAGAAAGAGGTAGAGTCCATTATCCAGCAGATGGATGATAGCGTGGCAACACCGAGAAGCCGTATTCAATTTAACAGAGGGGATGCTGTAAGGATCGTCATAGAACCATTCTTTGGATTTAATGGTGTTGTTGACGATGTAGATGTGGACCATGGTAAGGTAAAAGTCCTGGTCAGTATTTTTGGACGGGCGACACCTGTGGAGTTGGATTTTCTGCAGGTAGAGAAATTATAGTGACAAATATGATTCCGGAGATAAAGATGAATAATCACTGTAATCTTCGTAATAATCTCTGGAATCCTTCATAAGGAGAATATCATAAATGGCAAAAGAGATCATCAGAGTTATTAAGCTTCAGCTTCCTGCAGGCAAGGCAAATCCTGCCCCTCCTGTAGGACCCGCACTGGGGCAGTATGGAGTCAATATAATGGAATTTTGCAAGTCTTTTAATGCAAAGACGCAGAATCAGGAGGGGACTATTATCCCTGTTGAAATTACAGTCTATGCGGACAGGTCTTTTGATTTTGTGATGAAGACGCCGCCTGCCTCTGATCTTCTAAAGAAGGCCGCCGGTATTGTAAAGGGTTCCGGTGTTCCCCACAAGGAGAAGGTTGGGAAAATCACCTCTGAACAGGTGCGTGAGATCGCAAAACTTAAGATGCCTGATTTAAATAGCCATGATATCAATGCGGCATATAATATTATTGCGGGCACAGCAAGAAGTATGGGAATCGATATAATAGAGTAAATCAAAAGGGGTTTAATCATGGGGAAAAATTACAGTAATAGTTTGCAGAAAGTGGACAGGAACAGGTTGTACACGCTGGAAGATGCCGTAACGCTGGCTAAAGAGACATCCTGGGTCAAATTCGATGAGACCCTGGATATGGCTATCCGCCTGGGTGTGGATCCGAGACACTCTGATCAGGTGGTGAGGGGCGCTGTGGTGCTTCCCAATGGCATGGGCAAGGGTGCCAAGGTGCTGGTATTTGCCAAGGGAGAGAAGGAAAAAGAGGCGAGAGATGCCGGGGCTGACTATGTTGGCGCTGAGGACCTCGCAGAGAAGATAACAAGTGGGTGGATGGATTTTGACCGCATTGTGGCGACTCCTGATGTTATGGGTATTGTTGGGAAGCTTGGGAAGATATTGGGTCCCCGTGGTCTGATGCCCAATCCAAAACTTGGGACAGTCACGTTTGATGTCGGGAAGGCTGTTAAGGAAATAAAGTTGGGGAAGGTAGAGTATCGGGTGGATAAGACAGCAATTGTCCATGTGCCTGTAGGGAAACTTTCCTTTGATGCCAGGAAGCTCTATGAAAATGCCGCTGCTGTCATGGAGTCGATCATTAAAGCCAAACCGTCAACGAGCAAAGGGCGCTATCTTAAGACCATAACTATTTCATCAACAATGGGGCCTGGCATTAAGGTAGACCCTGTGGCTGTTGGCAACATGTTCGATTAGTTGACGCTGAAAAACGCCCATCTGCGGCGTCAGGACTTCGGGTTCTTCGCCTCGACGTACAAAGGAGTACGCCTCGGCTCGAACCCTTGTCCTTCCTTGCACCTCGGCGTTTTTGAGCGTCAACTGGATGTCTTTAGTAATTGTCAGAGACAGTAGGTGTTTGTTGACTTAATTGAACCAGAGTGGTTCTGCCTGCCGAGACAGGTTGGGGTTAAATATATTGAACCCCATATTTTTATCCTTTCTCGGTATGGTGTAATCTTAACAGAGAAAGGAGGGATAGGAACTATTGGAAGCGCAGTCCACTAAACAAGAGAAAATAAAGGTCGTACAGGAACTGCATGAGAAGTTTGGCCGGGCAGGGGCGGTCATACTGACGGAGTATAAGGGGTTAGATGTAGCGCAGTTGACTACATTACGGAATCGTCTCCGCAACAGTGGCGCGGAATATAAGGTGGTCAAGAATACCCTTGCGCGGAGGGCTTCGGAGGGTACGGCTGTCCATAAAATAGAAGGCCATTTTTCAGGGGCTACAGGTGTCGTTATCAGCTATGAAGATGTGGTTGCACCTGTGAAGATATTATCAGAATACGTTGGTAAATTGGAACCCTTTAAGATCAAAGTGGGAGTATTTGAAGGGATTGTCCTTGACCCTGTCAGGATTAAAGAAGTTGCCAATATGCCATCGAGAGAAGTGTTGCTTGGAAAGGCACTTGGCAGCATAGCGTCACCTCTCTATGGATTAGCAGCCACTCTGCAAGGAGTACTTGGCAAGCTTGTCTACGTGCTCAGCGCCGTAAAAGAGGCTAAGGGGACAAGCCAGGCATAGTCGTGGTCTTTAAACAATAATTCGAATAAAATAATTAAGAGGAGGAGTGTAAAGATGTCTGAGACAAAGAGCTTGAGCATGGATGATGTTCTTAACTTCATCGATAATATGAAGGTTTTAGAATTGGCAGAATTTGTAAAAAAGATTGAGGAGAGATATGGAGTTTCTGCTGCTGTCCCTGTAGCTGCGGCAGCGCCGGCAGCCGGAGGAGGCGCCGCAGCCGTGGTGGAGGAGAAGACCAGCTTTGATGTGATACTTACGAATGTCGGTGATAAGAAGATTCAGATTATCAAGGTGGTAAGAGAACTGACCAATTTAGGGCTTAAAGAGGCCAAAGACCTTGTAGATGGCGCTCCCAAGCCTGTCAAGACAGGGGTATCAAAAGAAGAGGCAGAGACCATGAAGGCCAAGATTGTTGAGCAAGGGGGCCAGGTAGAGATAAAGTAGATAAATAAACGTCTATAGGCTGGACATTCGTGTCCGGCATTATAAAAGGGCGGGGTTAGAAAACCCCGCCTATCGGCGGAAAAGAAGCATTAAGATTAATCATGGGGTATAAAAAAATATGAATGATCCAACCATCAAAGGATGTATCGAAAGAAAAGATTTTTCAAAGATTCAGGCCAAGATAGAGATCCCGGAGTTATTAGAGATACAAAAGAGATCATTTGAGAGATTTATCCAGAAGGATGTTCCCCAGGAACAGATGGAAGATAGCGGGCTTCTGGCGGCCTTCAGTAGCATCTTTCCTATATCTGACTTTAATGAAACTGCTGTATTAAGGTTTAGCGAATATTCCCTGGGAGAGCCCAAATATGGGATTTGGGAGTGCATCGAGAGAGGGATGACCTATGCAGTTCCAATGAAGATACGGGTCAATCTGGAAATATTAGAGAAGGATGAGAAGACAGGGGCAAAGAGCACCAGGGAAGTCAGGGAACAGTGGGTCTATCTTGGTGAATTACCCATGATGACAGATAATGGAACATTTATCATTAACGGGACTGAACGCGTGGTTGTAAGCCAGCTTCAGCGTTCTCCAGGCGCATTTTTTACCCATGATAAGGGCAGAACGCATATCAGCGGAAAAGTGCTGTTTTCCGCCCGGATTATTCCATACAGGGGATCATGGCTCGACTTTGAGTTTGATACAAAGGATATTTTATATGCGCGCATAGACAGGCGGAGAAAGTTTCCTGTGACCATTTTATTAAAGGCTCTCGGCTTTTCCACGTATGATATCCTGAAAATGTACTATCCTGTGGAAGCAGTCCGTCTGAGAAACAAGAAATTCTATAGCAAGGTTGATGCAAAGGTGCTTGCAGGCAGCAGGATTCTCTATGACATCATTAACGAACAAAATGGCGAGGTATTGGTTAGAGAAGGATCCAGAATTACAACAGGAATATTAAAGAAGCTGGAGAATCAGGGGATAAAGGAGGCACCCCTTGCGGCTGAGGATCTTGCCGGTCGAATCGTCTTTAATGATATCATAGATACTTCAACTGGCGAAGTGATCGTTGGAAGTAACGGGGTTCTGACAGAAGATATCCTTAAGAAGATCGCAAAATCAGGTGCAGAGAAGATAGACCTCCTCTACATCGATAATTTTCAGATACTTCCGGTAATTAGGGATACATTATTGCAGGAAACAATAAACTCTGCGGATGGAGCTATTGTTGAAATCTATAAGAGGTTAAGACCAGGGGAGAGTCCCACGATTGATACAGCGAAGGTGATGTTTGGCAACCTCTTCTTTAATTCCAGACGCTATGACCTCGCCCCTGTGGGCAGACTGAAATTAAATAAGAAGCTGGATGTTGATGTGCCACTTTCCCAGAGGACACTGACCCCTCAGGATATTATAGAGACGATCAGATATCTGGTTAACCTGAAGGCCAATAAAGGGGAGATCGACGATATCGACCATCTGGGCAACAGAAGGGTGAGGTGCGTGGGGGAACTGCTCGAAAATCAGTTTCGCATAGGTCTGGCAAGGATGGAAAGGACAATCAAGGAAAGAATGAACATCCTGGATCTTGAAGCGGCCCTTCCGCATGACCTTATTAATGCAAAGTCTGTCATTGCGGCAGTCAAGGAATTTTTCGGAAGCAGTCAGCTTTCTCAGTTCATGGATCAAACGAATCCCCTGTCTGAGATAACGCATAAACGCAGGCTTTCAGCCCTTGGGCCTGGTGGTTTGACCAGAGAACGTGCCGGCTTTGAGGTAAGGGATGTCCATCCTACGCATTATGGCCGTATCTGTCCTATAGAAACCCCCGAAGGTCCGAACATCGGATTAATCACCTCGCTCTCAGCCTATGCAAGGGTGAATGAATATGGTTTTATCGAGTCTCCCTACCGGAAGGTTGTCAATGGCAGGGTTACAGACGACATCCACTACCTGTCCGCTATAGATGGGGATAAGTATGTGATAGCGCAGGCCAGTTCTCCGGTAGATTCCAAAGGTAAGCTAACATCAGAGACGATCTCTGCAAGACATGGTGGAGACTTTGTGATGGTGCCATCAGATAAAATAGAGTACATGGATGTTTCACCGAAACAGATCGTCAGTGTGGCAACCTCTCTTATCCCTTTTCTTGAGAATGATGATGCAAACAGGGCCTTGATGGGTTCTAATATGCAGCGTCAGGCTGTTCCGCTGATTCATACGGAAGCCCCGTTAGTGGGTACCGGCATGGAAAAGATCGTCGCAAGGGATTCAGGCAGGGTCGTCCTGGCAAGAAGGTCCGGGGTTGTAGAACATATCGATGCGGACAGAATTGTCATACGTGCTGATGAAGTGAAAAGGACAGGTAAGGCAAAAAAGGAGAAGATCCCCCTGGATGAAATGAGTTTAGACATCTATAATCTTGTAAAATTTAAGCGCTCGAATCAGAATACCTGTATCAATCAAAAGCCTATCGTTACTTCAGGTCAGAGGGTGGAAAAAGGGCAGGTACTGGCGGATGGGCCGGCCACGGACGGCGGGGAGCTGGCATTGGGGCAGAATGTGCTGGTCGCATTTATGCCATGGGAAGGATACAATTTTGAGGACGCCATTATTATCAGTGAACGGCTGGCCAGGGAAGACAGATACACTTCTATCCATATTGAGGAGTTTGAGATCGAGGCACGGGATACAAAATTAGGAAGAGAGGAAATCACACGGGATATCCCCAATGTCAGTGAAGAAGCATTGAGGAATCTTGACGAGAGCGGGATTGTACGCATCGGTGCAGAGGTTAAACCCGGGGATATCCTGGTTGCCAAGGTTGCCCCGAAAGGAGAGACGCAGCTGACACCGGAAGAAAAACTGCTCAGGGCGATATTTGGTGAAAAGGCCGGGGATGTGAAGGATGTTTCGCTGATAGTGCCGCCAGGGATAGAAGGAACTGTTGTTGATGTCAGGATATTTTCAAGGAAGGGTGTAGAAAAAGATGAGCGTTCTAAGAGCATAGAGAATGAAGAACTCTCGAAGCTTCAGAAAGAACATCAGGAAGAGATAAAGATTATTGAAGATGAAAAGAACAGAAGGCTTCGGAGATTTATTTCAGGCAAGATCGTTGGTAAGCCGGTTGTCAGTGTTGAAACCAAAAAGGTCCTTTTACAGAAAAAGAAAGAGCTTACAGAAGGCATCCTGAGAGAGATAAAGGATGAAGACCTTGCAGACATCGTCCTGGATAATCCTGAAGATATGGAAAGGTTTGAGGAGATAGGCGGCTACACACAGCAGCAGATTGATATACTGCAAGCCTTATATGAGGAAAAGATAGGGAGGGTCAAAAAGGGGGACGAGCTCCCGCCAGGTGTTGTTAAGTTAATCAAGGTGTATATTGCGATTAAAAGGAAATTATCTGTAGGAGATAAGATGGCAGGAAGACATGGGAACAAGGGAGTGATCTCCGTTATCCTGCCGGCAGAAGATATGCCGTATCTCGCTGATGGTACGCCGATCGACATGGTTCTCAACCCACTTGGAGTGCCATCCAGAATGAATATAGGGCAGATATTGGAAACCCATTTAGGTCTTGCCGCAAAGGCGCTTGGAATCCCTGTGACGACCCCTGTGTTCGAGGGGGCGACAGAGGAAGAGATAAAGGGGTTACTTAAAAAGGCAGGTCTTCCGGTATCAGGGCAAATGACACTGTCTGATGGACGCACCGGAGCGCGTTTTGATCGGGATATTACAGTAGGGTATATGTATATGATGAAGCTTCACCATCTGGTAGATGATAAGATCCATGCAAGATCCATAGGCCCTTACTCACTAGTCACCCAGCAGCCTCTTGGCGGCAAGGCCCAGTTCGGAGGTCAGAGACTTGGAGAAATGGAGGTTTGGGCATTAGAGGCCTACGGTGCTGCTGCGACACTGCAGGAATTTCTGACTGTTAAGTCTGATGATGTGCCCGGACGGTCCAAGATGTATGAGTCGGTGGTCAAGGGAGAAAATTTCCTTACTCCGGGTTTGCCAGAATCTTTCAATGTGTTGATAAAAGAATTGCAGAGTCTTGGGCTGGATGTGGAACTGCTGAAATACAAAGAGTAACAATGGGAGGTATCAATGCCAACAGCAGAGGATAGAGATTGGGAAAGGTTGTACAGTCTGTTTGAGAAGCCGAAGGAGCCTGTCTCATTTGATGCTATAAGAATACGTATCGCATCCCCTGAGAAGATAAAAACATGGTCTCATGGTGAGGTAAAAAAACCTGAAACCATCAATTACCGTTCATTTAAACCAGAACGGGATGGGTTATTTTGCGCCAAAATTTTCGGTCCTACAAAGGATTGGGAGTGTCTTTGCGGGAAATACAAGAGGATGAAACACAGGGGAGTCGTCTGTGATAAATGCGGGGTGGAGGTGATCCAGTCTAAGGTAAGACGTGAGAGGATGGGACATATTGAGCTCGCGACCCCGGTGGCCCATATCTGGTTTCTCAAGGGGCTTCCCAGCAGAATAGGCAACATTCTCGACATGACCCTCAGGCAATTAGAGAAGGTGCTTTACTTTGAAAGCTATATTGTAACAAACCCAGGCAATTCGTCTCTTAAAGAGAGAGATGTCTTGTCTGAGGATGAATATAGAAGGTATCTCCAGCAGTTTGGTACCGCTTTTAAGGCGGGTACTGGCGCCGAGGCCATCAAGGAACTCCTGATGAAGATTGACCTTGAACAACTCTATACGGATGTGAAGACAAGGATTGAGAATGTCAACAGTGTCGCCATCAAGAAGAAACTCAGCAAACGCCTGAAGATTATTGATGCATTCAGAAAGTCAGGGAATAAACCTGAATGGATGATTCTGGATATTATCCCCGTTATTCCGCCGGAGTTGAGACCTTTAGTTCCGTTAGACGGCGGGAGATTTGCTACCTCAGATCTGAATGATCTGTATCGCAGAGTGATCAACAGAAATAACCGGTTGAAGAAACTTATGGAGTTAAAGGCCCCCGGAGTGATTATTCGTAATGAAAAGAGGATGCTTCAGGAGGCGGTCGATGCCCTATTTGATAATGGCAGAAGGGGAAGGGTTATACGGGGCCCTAACAAAAGACCCCTTAAGTCATTAAGTGATATGCTGAAAGGGAAACAGGGAAGATTCAGGCAGAATCTCCTCGGAAAGAGGGTGGATTACTCCGGGAGGTCTGTTATTGTTGTAGGTCCGGAGCTTAAATTACATCAGTGCGGTCTTCCTAAGAAGATGGCCCTGGAGCTATTCAAGCCATTTATATTCCATAGACTCGAGGAGAAGGGGTATGCCACAACGATTAAAAGCGCTAAAAAGATGGTGGAGAAGGAAAGACCTGAGGTCTGGGATATCCTGGAAGAGGTCACAAAAGAACATCCGGTACTCCTGAACAGGGCGCCAACGCTTCATAGACTGGGTATTCAGGCATTCGATCCTATTCTTATCGAAGGGAAGGCGATCAAGCTTCATCCTTTGGTCTGCGTGGCCTTTAACGCTGATTTCGATGGTGACCAGATGGCGGTTCATGTGCCTCTTTCCATTGAGGCGCAGATTGAAGCAAGGGTATTAATGCTCTCGATAAACAATGTCCTGTCGCCCGCCCATGGCGCGCCTATCCTTGTTCCAACGCAGGACATTGTATTAGGCTGTTATTATTTAACGAAGGAGCGTGCAGGTGCCCGTGGGGAAGGCAGGGTGCTTTCCTCACCCATTGAGGTAAGGGCTGCCTATGATGCCGGCGTTGTGGAAGAGCATGCCAGGATTAAGGTCAGGATCAATGGAGAACTTGTGAATACGACAGTTGGGAGGGTCCTGTTGAGCGAGATATTGCCGCGTGCTATGTCGTTTTCTCTTGTGAATAAGTTGATGAATAAAAAGGAACTGACCAGGCTTATCGATAGAAGCTATCGGGAGGCAGGCCACCGTGAAACCGTTATGTTTCTGGACAAGGTCAAGGAGATCGGGTTCAGATATGCCACGAAATCGGGCATCTCTATTTCCATAGAGGATATGCATATCCCTTCAAAAAAGGCGGAGCTTATTGACAAGGCCAACAAGGAGATATTGGAGGTAGAGCAGCAATATGCTGAAGGATTGATCACAAAAGGGGAGAGATACAACAAGGTCATCGATATATGGGCACATGTGACCGAGATGGTGGCGGCTGAAATGATGCGGGAATTAGGAGGCGGCAGCGAGGAAAAGCGGGAGTTTAACTCTATATTCATGATGGCAGATTCCGGCGCAAGGGGCAGCACACAGCAGATAAGACAGCTTGGCGGTATGAGGGGACTTATGGCGAAGCCCTCCGGAGAAATTATCGAGACTCCGATTACGGCTAACTTCCGCGAAGGGTTGACAGTACTTCAATACTTTATCTCAACCCATGGAGCCAGGAAGGGATTGGCGGATACAGCGCTAAAGACGGCAAATTCAGGTTATCTTACCAGGAGATTAGTCGATGTGGCCCAGGACGTGATTGTCACAGAGCATGATTGCCGGAGCGAGGATGGTATCTATGTGACTTCGCTGGTTGAAGGTGGAGAGATCATACAACCTTTAGAGGAGAGGATACTGGGAAGGATCGCTGTGGGTGATATCAGAGATCCCATTACGAACGATGTGATTGTTCCTTCAAGTGAAGAGATCAATGAGGGTAAAGTTGAGGCCATCATTGAGGCAGGAATTGACAAGGTAAAGATCCGGTCTGTGCTTACATGCCAGTCGAGGAGAGGGGTGTGCATCAAGTGTTACGGAAGAGACCTTGCGAGAGGCAGGCTTGTGGATATAGGAGAGGCCATTGGCATTATTGCTGCGCAGTCTATCGGAGAGCCTGGAACCCAGCTCACCATGAGAACCTTCCACATCGGAGGTACAGCAAGCAAAGTGGTCGAGCAAACCGTGCTTGAGGCAAAGAATGCAGGGCTGCTTAAATTTATTGATCTCAACACGGTTAAGAACAAAGAAGGCGACTGGGTTGCAATGAACAGAAACGGAAAGATTGTCATTTGTGATGAGGAAGGAAGGGAGAAAGAAAAATACTCTGTTGTCTATGGTGCGAGGTTAAAGGTTTCAGATGGCCAAAAGGTAAAGTCAGGTCAAAAGCTTGTAGAATGGGACCCGCACTCCATGCCGATTCTTACCGAGGTTGGCGGAAAGATTGCCTTTGGTGATATTGTGGAAGGCGTTACCATGAAAGAGGATGTGGATGAAGTCACCGGACTTTCAAGGAAGGTTATTATTGACTTTCAGGGGACAACTCTGCGCCCCAGAATTTCCATTAAGGATGAAGCCAACAAGACGGTTAAGCTCCCTGGTGCCAATGTGGTCGCCAGATATGGGCTCCCAACGGGCGCCCATATCGTGGTAGAGAAGGGGGGGGCAGTATATCCCGGCGATGTGCTTGCAAAAATACCCAGGGAAATCACCAAGACGAAGGATATTACCGGAGGTCTCCCGAGGGTGGCTGAACTGTTTGAGACAAGAAAGCCAAAAGAGCAGGCCGTCATCAGCGAAATAGATGGGACGATAGAGTTCGGCGGCTTTGTAAAAGGGATGAGGAGGGTTATTGTCAAGAATGAGTTGGGTGATTCAAGGGAGTACTTTATCCCCAAAGGAAAACATATCAATGTCCATGAAGGAGATTGGGTTATGGCAGGAGAGCCATTAATGGATGGTTCCGCCAATCCCCATGACATATTAAGCATCCTTGGTCCCAAGGAGCTTCAGAAATATCTTGTCGATGAAGTTCAGCAAGTATACAGGCTGCAAGGCGTGACCATCAATGATAAACATATAGAGATCATCGTCAGGCAGATGTTAAGAAAGGTCAAGATAGAGGACCCCGGGGATACAGATTTCCTGATAGGGAGTCAGGTCGATAAATTTATCTTTGAAGATGAAAATGAAAAAGTGCTTAATTCAGGTGGAAAACCGGCGACAGGAATGCCTGTTCTGATGGGTATTACGAAAGCGGCTTTGAGTACAGACAGTTTTGTATCGGCCGCATCCTTTCAGGAAACGACCAGAGTTTTGACTGAGGCAGCGGTGAGCGGTAAAGTAGATGAACTTCTTGGTCTCAAAGAGAACGTCATTGTGGGAAGACTGATTCCGGCTGGTACAGGGTTTCCATTGTACAGAGAGACATATTTAAAGTCGGTGACGTGTGACGTATCGGAGGTTTCTGACGAAGAGGCATGATCCGGAAAACTTTCCATACAAAACTCTTGACAAATAAATAGCAATCTACTAAACTTCTAAAGTTTCGGGGAACGAAACGCAGATTTGAAGGAGAATTCGTGCCTACAATAAATCAGTTAGTCAGAAAGGGAAGAGAGGCAGTAAAGAGCCGGACAAAAAGTCCCGCACTCAAGGGATGTCCTCAGAAGAGGGGGGTGTGTATCAGAGTGTATACCACGACCCCAAAGAAGCCAAACTCTGCTTTGAGAAAAGTTGCAAGGGTTCGTCTTACCAATGGCATGGAGGTTACTACCTATATCCCCGGAGAAGGGCACAATCTGCAGGAACACTCTATTGTGCTTGTACGCGGCGGAAGGGTGAAGGATCTGCCGGGCGTAAGATATCATATCGTGCGCGGGACATTGGATTCAGCGGGTGTGCAAAACAGAAGGCGTAGCCGGTCGAAATATGGAGCAAAGAGACCTAAGTAGTAAATAAAAAATAAAAATTTATAAATAGCGGAAAATTATAATTTTAAATTTGTATTTTTTATATCGGGGTACCCACGAAGTGGGTCGTTTAATTTTTAATATAATTTAAGCAGGAGCGAGATAAATATGCCGAGACGTGGATCAGTACAACACAGGGAGTCGCAGCCAGATCTGAAATACAATGATATGCTGATAGGAAAGACCCTTACCGTTATTATGAAGCAGGGAAAAAAGAGCACTGCAGAGAATGTGTTTTATGGCGCCCTGGAGATCATCAGGGAGAAGTCATCTGCAGATCCGGTAAAAGTCTTTAAGGCGGCTATCGATAATATCAAGCCGGTTGTTGAGGTGAAGTCCCGTCGGGTCGGCGGTGCGTCCTATCAGGTGCCTGTGGATATAAGAACGCCGAGGCGGAACGCCCTTGCGATAAGGTGGCTCATACAATTTGCGCGGGAGCGGTCCGGTAAAAATATGAAAGAGAAATTGGCATATGAAATTATAGATGCGGCCAATGGCATTGGTGGTTCGATAAAGAAGAAGGAAGAGACACACAGGATGGCAGAAGCCAATAAGGCCTTTGCGCATTATCGATGGTAGAATTATTAATTGACGCTCAAAAATATCCATGTGCAAGGAAGGACAAGGGTTCGAGTCGAGGCGTACTTCCTGTACGTTGAGACGAAGAACCCGAAGTCATGACGTAGCAGATGGATATTTTTCAGCGTCAAGGGAGGTTTAATTAAGTGGCAAGGCTGTACTCATCAGAGAAGACAAGAAATATTGGCATCATGGCACATATTGATGCAGGGAAGACGACGTCTACAGAGCGTATCCTCTTTTATACCGGGATGACGCACAAAATCGGAGAGGTGGATGAGGGTTCAGCCACTATGGACTGGATGGAGCAGGAAAAGGAACGTGGCATTACCATTACCTCAGCGGCCACGACCTGTTTCTGGAAAGATTTTCGTATTAATATTATTGATACTCCCGGTCATGTGGATTTTACAATAGAAGTGGAGAGATCGCTCAGGGTCCTGGACGGGGCTGTGGCCATATTTGATGCCGGCCAGGGTGTTGAGCCGCAATCTGAGACGGTCTGGAGACAGGCGGATAAATATCATGTGCCCCGGATCGCCTTTATAAATAAAATGGATAAGGTCGGCGCGGACTTCTTTGAGAGTGTAAAGTCTATGGTGGACAGGCTCAGCGCGAATCCGGTGCCTGTACAGATCCCTATCGGAGCTGAGAATACGTTCCGGGGGCCGGTTGATCTTATAACGATGAAGGCTGTTTATTTTGATGATGAGACCCTCGGTGCAAAATATGTTGTGGATGAGATTCCCCCTGATTTAGTGGAACTGGCACGGGAATATAGAGAGAAGATGATAGAAAAGCTGGCAGACCATGATGACGTGATTATGGAAAAATATCTGGCCGGTGAGGAAGTTACAATAGAAGAGATAAAGAGGGCCCTGCGCAAGGCGACCATTGCCCTGAAGCTGAACCCGGTGTTATGCGGGTCATCCTTTAAGAACAAGGGGGTGCAGTTGTTGCTGGACGCTATTGTGGAGTACCTTCCCTCGCCGTTAGATCTGCCACCTGTGAGGGGCATTAATCCTGATGCAAAGCCGGAAACGGACGCGGAGGTTGAAAGACGTCCTGACGATAGTGAACCATTTTCTGCCCTGGCTTTTAAGATCATGACAGATCCATTCGTGGGGCAGTTGACCTACTTCCGGGTATACTCCGGTGTGCTTAATTCTGGTTCATACGTCTATAATTCTGCAAAGGATACCACGGAGAGGATCGGCAGGCTCCTGAAGATGCATGCCAACAAGAGGGAAGAGATAAAGACGGTGTATGCCGGAGAGATTGCCGCAGCAGTCGGCCTGAAAAATACGACCACCGGAGATACCCTGTGTGATAAGGCCAATCCGGTCATACTTGAGCGTATTGAGTTCCCTGAGCCTGTTATTGCCATTGCCATTGAACCCAAGACAAAAGTGGATCAGGAGAAGATGACCCTTTCCCTGCAGAAGCTTGCGCAGGAAGATCCGTCTTTCAGGCTAAGAACGGATGAGGAAACAGGGCAGACGATTATATCCGGTATGGGAGAGTTGCATCTGGAGATTATCGTAGACAGGCTACTCAGAGAATTTAAGGTTGAGGCGAATGTCGGAAAACCGCAGGTAGCTTACAGGGAAACTATAAAAGGCAAGGTAGAGAGCGAAGGTAAATATATCAGGCAGACCGGCGGACGCGGGCAGTATGGTCATGTATGGATTGAGGTTGAACCCAGGGCGGCTGGTGAGGGATTTGAGTTTGAAAATGATATTGTGGGCGGGTCCATCCCGCGTGAATATATCCCTGCCATAGAGAAGGGGATAAAAGAGGCCCTGGATAGCGGGGTGCTGGCCGGCTATCCGGTGGTCGATATCAAGGTCAGGCTCTTTGATGGTTCTTATCATGATGTGGACTCGTCAGAGATGGCGTTTAAAATAGCCGGCTCTATGGCCTTTAAGGATGGCGCCAGAAGGGCGAATCCCATACTTCTTGAGCCTATAATGACCCTTGAAGTGATCGTTCCTGAAGAATATATGGGAGATGTGATCGGGGATATTAATTCAAGAAGGGGTAAGATACAGGGAGTCAGGCCAAGGTCTGGCGCCCAGGTCATTACGGCTGAGATCCCTCTGGCAGAGACGTTTGGTTATGCCACAGATCTCAGATCCCTGACCCAGGGACGTGCCATCTTTACCCTGCAATTTGCAAGATACGAGGAAGTCCCAAGAAATATTGCGGAACAGGTAGTAGCGAAAGTTAAGGGGTAGGCAAACCGTTCCAGCAGTTTCAACCGTTCAAGCAGTTTAAACGGCTGGAACGGTTTAAGCGGTTTAAACTATTTGGATTAAACGGTTTAAGGTAAGGAGGGCAGGTTATGGGAAAGGCAAAGTTTGAGAGGAAGAAGCCGCATATCAATATAGGGACGATAGGTCATGTAGATCATGGTAAGACGACATTGACGGCGGCGATCACGATGTTATTGCACAAGAGGGG
>JAHFEQ010000051.1 GCA_023248395.1 Nitrospirota bacterium | reverse complement strand
AGGATGAACAGCCAAACCCTGTTGCATCAGGTATGCTATTTATCCGGGACAGAATCTTCAGCGGCAGAGTGCTCAAGAAATTTCTTACAGGTACTGCAGTAGTTATAATCGTTGCCATATTTGTCTCCCTTCTTTACAGGGGGTCATATAATTCTCCTACCTATGGATGTAATGGTTGCCACAATTTAGCCAGGGGACAAAGGATGGGAGTACCTCCGGAGGCATTTAGGGATAGACATGTTCTGCCCAACCTGAATAACAATCAATGGATGATGGGACACTGGTTCTACCCGAATGAAGTATGGTAATGCCAGCAAAAAGAAAATTCATAATTGCAGTTTCAGCTCTCATATTATTTATTACAGCCCTCTTTCTCATTCTTTCAGGAGGCGAGCAAAGGGCTGTAAAAAATTGGGCTGATATATATATCAATGCCATGAGGCACAGGGATTTTAATAAGGTATTTGATCTTCATGCCCCTTCTCAAAGAAGGGTAGCCCTTGCCAGTAAAACCCCTGGAGCTATAGAATCACAACTAACAGATATAAAAATGATATACAATGATCAGTTGTCTGCCTTTGAGCAGGCAGAACCGACAACCAATTTAATACATGCATGGTCTGAGAAATTCCTCCTGATAAAAGATATGAGTTATAAAATTACGTCAGTAAATATGAAGGAGGACATAGATAACCCATCCCTGCCGGTAAAGAAGATGACAGTCGCATATGTTGAAATAACAGTAGCATATACGAACAAAGATACAGCCCCTGACCTTGATGTCAAGGTTAAGAAAGCCATTTATATATTGAAAATGGTACACAGCAGAAATGTTGCAAGGACATGGGAAGAAAAATCCCAGAAAAACAGATGGCTATTTGATAGAATCCAAGTCAAGGATGCGAGTCTATTATATTGGTGATCGAATGCTACTTCTGTAAGGTCAAAATATTTCCTCACCGTTTAGGGGCGATTCCTTTCAAGGGGAATAAATATCCTCCTCTTGGGGAACTTGCAAAAGCCCTGTGTTATGTATAATAGTAGTATCATATATTTATCTACAATAGGTTCGTAAGTGCTCAAAATTGTTCTGCCGTAAACTTGGTAGGCAATAAACCCGATAAGGAAATAACTCTAAAAAAGAAAGGAGGTGAGGCTATGAAAATATGGAAAGGGGGCTTACTACTTGCGACTACCATGGTAATTCCGTTGTGCCTGACTTTAACAATCCTTTTCTCCCGTTATGTAGGATCGGCATACTCTGCAGACGAGCAGATATTAAAGCCGAGAGTTCCGGCAGATAAATTGCCAGAGGTGAAGGAGCTTGTGAACAAAGTACCAGCCAACGAGAAAACTCTTGAAGAAGCCAAAGAGATCTTTTTTGGGAAAGGTGTATGCTTTACATGCCATGGAGAGAAAGGTAGAGGAGACGGCGCAGCAGGGGCCTCTTTCAATCCTCGACCGCGGAACTTCACAGATGTAGATTGGCAGAAGGCAAGGACGGATGGTGAGATATTCTGGGCTATCACTAATGGAACACAATATGGCATGATCCCCTTTAACGATATGCTCAGTGCTGAAGAAAGATGGATGATGGTCAATTTTGTCAGGGAGCTTGGAAAATCCACAGGCGAAACAAATGGGAAATAGATATTAAGGGTTACAAAGGTAAATAGTTTTTTAGTAAGGTTAAATATTTACATAAAAGGAGAGGTGTAAAACAAATGTTAAAGATTGTAGAAATGAAAAACGTGAAATGGCTATTTTTAATAGCGGTTGTGGCATTATTTGTAATCAGTATACCCGTAAGGAGCTACGCCGCGGATGAGGTTGCAAAACTTACAACAGCCCCTGAAGTTCCACCAGCAATTAGTAGGGCTGGAGGGGCTAATGTAACTATAGATCTGGAGACCGTTGAGAAGAAGGGATCCTTCGCAGACGGGGTTGAATATACGTTCTGGACATTTAATGGAACTGTACCTGGTCCATTCATACGTATTAAGGAAGGTGATACTGTTACGTTCAACCTTAAAAACAATAAGGCCAACATGAATATACATTCCATCGACATACATGCTGTGAACGGTCCCGGAGGTGGGGCAAAGGCATCTCAGACCCCTCCAGGTGGAAAAACAGCTTTCCAGTGGAAGGCTCTGAATCCAGGTATTTATATCTACCATTGCGCAACATCACATATACCAACCCATATTGCAAATGGTATGTATGGCCTACTCCTTGTGGAACCCAAAAATGGACTCCCTAAGGTGGACAGGGAATACTACTTAGTCCAGGGTGATTTCTATACTTCTGGCAAGAATGGTGAGAAGGGCTTACAGAACTTCTCTATAGAGAAGGCAAGGGCAGAACAGCCAGAATATATAAAGTTTAATGCCATGGCAACTCCGGGTAATTTGAAGGCCAATGTTGGAGAGACGGTTCGCCTGTATGTAGGCAATGGTGGGCCTAACCTTACATCTGCCTTCCATGTTATCGGAGAGATATTTGATACAGTATATCAGCTCGGAGCTATAGGTGCTGAACCTGCTAAAAACGTTCAGACTACATTGATCCCGCCTGGTGGGGCTGCTATCGTAGATTTCAAAGTGGATGTTCCAGGTGCCTACATTATTGTTGATCACAGCATATTCCGCGCCATTGATAAGGGAGCCGTGGCGATCCTTGAGGTTAGTGGCCCAGATTCACCGGAAGTATTCAAACCCCTCAAGTCTGGAGCTGCTGATAGTGGACATTAACAATGGACGGAGTAGTGCCACTGGCTAATAGTGGTCACTGGTAACGTTAAATGGAAGAGGAGGCTTCACTTAGTGGATGGAGCCTCCTCTTTTTCTTTTGAGAAGAGAAGAACTGCTGCCTCCATTCTATTCTTTACCCCAAGCTTTCTATAAAAGTTTTGGAGACAGAGAGCATCCGTATCTTTATATGAGGATATCTTTCTACGATCAGGCGGGAAGCTTAGTATATTGGCGGTGATCATTGTAAGATATCCTACAATGATTGTACACATTTGTCTGTTTGCCTATAGGTCGTGGAATTATGTAACTTCTCGATTTCTATCAAATTTCCTCTTCATCGAATCCACTGGTACACCCCTTGCTTATTGTATAAAACAAGTCCCAGATCAAACAATCTATCACGTTGGGGTTCATGCATTGTGCCCTTCAGAGGTAGCAATATGGCCTATGTGAAACCAGAAGTTGTTGTAGAAAACATGATCCACGTAGGAGCCTATAAGGCAAACCTCGCAGTGAGAGATATTCTGATAAGAGGGTTTCTATCAGGAGCCTTGCTCGGGTACGCTACTACGTTGGCCTATACGGCCACAGTCCAGACTGGAACGGAACTCGTTGGTGCCTTTATATTTCCCGTCGGGTTTGTCATGATCATTCTGCTCGGACTTGAATTAGTTACAGGAAACTTTGCCCTTGTCCCCCTTGCAGTGATGGAGGGTAAAACCTCCCTGGACAAGCTTGTTTTTACCTGGTCATGGGTGTTCCTTGGAAATCTCCTCGGAAGCGTCTTTTACGCTCTTCTGTTTTATGTATCAGTTACGAAGATGGGGAACATTTTTGAGACAGCAATAGCCAAAAAGATCATGACGGTCACGGAGGCCAAGACAATTGGTTATACACAATTTGGAATGGCTGGCATAATTACAGCTTTTGTCAGTGCCATACTTTGCAACTGGATGGTTACACTTGGGGCTGTTATGGCCCTCACTTCAACTACAACGGCTGGAAAGATAGTGGCCATGTGGCTTCCTATCCTGACCTTCTTTGCCCAAGGATATGAACATGCAGTTGTGAACATGTTTGTCATCCCTGCCGGCATCATTCTGGGAGCAAACGTATCCATCTATGATTGGTGGATATGGAACCAGATACCCGTAACGATTGGAAATATTGTCGGTGGTTTGACATTCACCGGGTTTGCTCTCTATCTTACCCATGGCAAGAGAGAACTCTGAAGCCATATACTCTTTCCTCACCCTATAGGGGGATATTTATCCCTAAGAGGGGGGATAAATATCCTACCCTCTGGGAATTTTCAACACTCCTGCCTTAGGGTATGATTATTCATCATAATTTCGTAAAAACTCAATTTTGGCCACAGCAATTTGTAGGGCTAAAGGGGACTATTCTACCCGATGGATCTCTTTTGGGAAAAGGTCTTAGGGCTTCGAATCAGCAAGAAACTCGTTGAAGTATGTAATAATTCGGGTTTCAACATCCTTTACTTCAACAGTATTGGTCAGGAAATAAGAAGTGTTTATAGATCAGAAGAGACATTATGTAACCTCATTGAATGCACACCCGCTGCTAAGCAGTTGTGTGATCGCTGGATAAAAAAACTCATAGCGGATGCCAAAGAGTCCAGACGGCCCCTTATAGAAAAATGCCCTGTAGGTCTTTCAGCCCTTATGGTGCCAATATTTAACCACGATGATTGCCTGGGCTATGTAACAGCTGCAGGGGTGATCGACCATCTATTGGATGAAAAGGAGACCCATGATTTGAAAGCACATCTATCTTCCTTAGATATAGAAATAGATGAGTATGAGAGAAAACTACAAGGGGTTCCTGTAATAACACCTGGAAAGTTAGAGGTCTTTAAAGGCCTTCTTGAGACCATGGTTGAGGAGATGGTAAGTTACCAGAGGGGGATCACAAAAGAAGAGCTATCTACACCTTACCTGGAACGACAAAAGAGATTTGACTTTTCGAGTATCATTGGTAGAAGTCCTAAGTTATTAAAAATTTTTGAAATACTGGAGAAGATTATACATAGTGATAGCACTGTTCTCCTGTTGGGAGAAAGTGGGACAGGGAAAGAGTTAATCGCAAGAGTCATTCACTATAACAGTCCACGGAAAGATAATGCCTTCCTGGCTGAAAACTGCAGCGCCTTTAGTGAAAATCTGTTAGAGTCTGAACTCTTTGGCCATGAGAAAGGGGCATTTACAGGTGCCTCGGCCCAGAAAAAGGGTCTTTTTGAATTGGCAGATGGGGGGACCTTCCTCCTGGATGAGATAGGTGATACAAGCCCTGCCCTCCAGACAAAACTTCTGCGGGTTCTTCAAGATGGTGTCTTTAAACGCGTCGGCGGTACAAAGTTTATGCACGTAGATGTCCGTATCATTGCTGCTACTAATAAGGATCTTAAGAAGATGGTTGAAACAGGAACATTCAGGGAAGACCTCTATTATAGATTGAATGAGATAAATATACATATCCCATCTTTGCAAGATAGAAGTGAAGATATACCCCTTCTATGTAACTATTTTCTTACCAAATTCTGCACAGAACGTAATATCCCTATAAAACAGCTTTCTGAAGAAACCCTCGAATATTTTCTGAACTATAGCTGGCCTGGAAATGTAAGGGAATTACAAAATGAAATAAAAAGGGCAACACTGCTGGCAGGCTTTGATGCAGTTATAACCACGAAACTTATTTCAACAAATATTATTGAAGAGGTAGAAAAAAAGGTATACCTGAAAAAACCTAGATCCTCAGGCACTCTTAAGTCTGCAGTTGAAACTGTGGAGAGAGATATTATTCGTGAGGGGCTGGAACGGACAAATTGGAATAAAAGTAAACTGGCAAGGGAGCTCGGTATTAGCAGAAAAAATCTGATATTGAAGGTAGTAAAATACGGATTGGAAAAGGGTGACGGGGCCTTACTTCATGGGTGAGGCATCCTCCCCCACTTTCGAGAAGAGGAGAATTGCTGCCTCCATTCTGTTCTTTACCCCAAGCTTTTTATAAATGTTTTGAAGGTGGGTTTTAACCGTTTCTGTGGATACATACAGTAGATCTGAGATCTCTTTATTGCTCTTGCCCTTAAGAAGCAATACCAACAGCTCTTTTTCGCGCCCTGTCAAAGAAAACTTATCTTTAATTTCCTCCTCCATCTCTTCAACCACTCTTGAGGGTTCATGAATTTTATATAGAATCCTCGGGGTAAGATTAGCCAGAAAGGGGGAGGTTATCCTTTTCCCAATAAAGGTACTTCTTATGATCTTGACAAATTCTTTATGATCGGCGTCCTTCAGGATATAACCTGAAGCCCCGGATCTAATAGCAGATATAACCCTCTCATCTTCATTATGAATAGAAAGGATCAGTATCTTTATATGGGGATATCTCTCTATGATCAGCCGAGTAGCATGGATACCATCCAGTTTAGGCATCTCCACATCCATCAGGATAATATCAGGGGAGGTTTCCTGCACTAAAGTAAAGGCATCCTGACCATCTGCGGCTTCACCTACAATCTCCAGATCTTCCTCTTGCTCCAACAGGCTCCTAAGCCCCTGACGGAAAAGCCTCTGGTCATCTGCTATCAGGATTTTAATGGACAACTTCTCTCTCTCCCATTGGAATTTGAATATAAAAGGCTGCCCCTTTTCCCGCCCTGTTTGCAGCCCAGATCTTTCCCTGGTGGGCCTCCACAACGACAGTACAGAAGTACAGGCCAAGGCCAGTCCCTGTCTTGCGATCCTTCCTACCATTTTTTCTGTGAAAGAGTTCGAATATACTTGTGAGCTCTGAGGGAGGGATGCCAGGCCCTTCATCCTCCACTGCAAGCAATATCCAATCCACACCATCCGCAACTACAGGCTTGAAAGAGATCTCTATCTTGCCACCAATAGGTGAGTATTTTATTGCATTATCCAGGAGATTTATAAATACCCTCTGTAAACGCCTTCTATCCCCTTGAATGGATAGTAACTTATACTCGTCATGTAGACTTACACAGATGTCTTTTTCCTCTACTTCTACCTGCAAAAGCTTGACCGCTTCTTCTATGGCCTCAATTAAAGTAACATTAGAAATGATTAAAGGGAGTTCTTCATAACTATTTTGATAAACATCTAACACATCATTAACCATTCCTATAAGGAGCCCGCTGCCTGATATTGCATCTATCAATATCCTCTGTATCTTCTCTGCACTGGAAGTTTCCAATGTGCTTTGGAGACCCTCCAGCCTTTTCTTAATACCGATGATGGGATTGCGAAGATCATGAACCAGTGTTGAAGAGAAATGGGTTAAGGCAGTCAATCTTTCAGATCGCAGTAACTGCAACTCCAATTCTTTGCTCTTTGTAATATCTCGTAAATGGATCTGCACAAAGGTGAACCCCTCCCCCCGCGTAATACCTGTTAAGTCCATCTCCATTGTAAGTAAACCATGACCCTGACTCAAGACTTTCACCTCGGTTGTGGGGACATCCTCACCATCTAATTTACTTCTAAAAAGATCGGTAAAGACCTCTCTATCCTCTTCACAGAGGATAAGAGAAAACTCCTGACCCACTAAGGTATCTTTAGAATAGCCAATCACCTCCTCCTCCCTCTCGTTAACTGCAGCCACTCTCCCCTTTAAATCTACCATCAACATCGAGTCCGCGGCATGATCAAAGAGGGTCCTATACCGCTCCTCTGATACTTTAATGGCCAACTCCAGCTTTTTTCTCGTGGTTATGTCTTTAAATATTTCGAGAATGGAGATTGTCCCATCGAGATTTTTAAAGGGGGAGTGGGTAATTAGAAAGGTCTGACCCTGGGGAGTATTTACCTCCAGTATGCCTATTTTTTCAATCCCTTTTACTACAGGACACTCATCACAGGGCTTCTTTCTTCCCATGTAAACTTCATAACAAGACCTCCCGATTGCCTCTTTACCGAATAACCTCAAAAATTTCTCATTCATGTATTGTATCCTGAAGTCTTTATTTACTATATCCAGGCCATCACCCATGCTTTCAATGATGGTCTCCAATTTGTCCCTTTCTAACTTAATCTCTTCTTCTAAAATTTTCCTCTCGGTGATATCTCTTAAATGAATCTGCACAAAGGTGATCCTCTCACCCCTCCTGAGACCTGTTAGATCCATCTCCATCGTCAGTAAGCCACGTCCCTGGCTTAAGACTTTCACTTCGGTAGTGGAAACCTCTTCACCCCTGAATATCCTTTCAAAGAGATTGTTAAAGGTCTCTCTATCCTCTTCAGGAAGGATCAGAGAAAGCCCTTGGCCTATCAAGGTATCTTTAGAATAACCGATTACCTCCTCCTCCCTCTTATTAACCGCAACTATCCTCCCCTCTAAATCCGCCATCAACATTGAGTCCGCAGCATAGTCAAATAGGGTCTTATATCGTCCCTCCGATTCTTCAATCTGATGTAAGTACCTCTCCCTTTCATTAACGCTCTTCTCCAGATTATCGGTCATCTGGTTAAAGGTTTCTGCAAGTTGCTCGATTTCATCGTTAGTTTTAATACTTATCCGATGGTCCAGACGACCATATCCAATCAACTTTGCCCCTTCAGTCAGCAGGCCAATAGGCCTTACGATCTTTCTGGCAGTATAGAACCCTAACAGGGAAAGGACAACTATAAAGGCAAGTCCCAAAAAGGATTCCTTCCACATCAAGGCATATATCGGGGCGTAGGTTTCTTCAGGTAGCTGCCTTACAAAGATGTACCATGATTTTCCTCCAAAATTATCCGGCCCCATCTTAAAGGTAGAAATAACCGGGGCAAAACCAATAATGGAGTTTCTCCCACCATGTGCATCATCAAATGCAACTCCCCAACCTGGACTGTCAGTGTTTATCTGCCGCATCAACTGATCATTGATCCTGTGACTACTGGGCGGAAATATCGGACACACAACGAGTGTGCCATCAGAGGTTACAAGGTTGGCATGGCCTGAATAACCTATTTTTATGTTGGTAATTACCTTAAATATATCTTTTACATCGTGAACAGTCTTCAGGACTCCTATGGCCTCTTTATTATTTTGATCCATAATCGGAACAGCTATTGCTACAGCATATATTTGCGCAACATCATCATACTCTATACCGCTGATAAATATCCTTCCGATTCCCTGATTAAAGGTAACATGCCACCACCCATTCCCACCCTGGGAGTAATCTACAGGGTTATTTGTAGCAGCTATAATTTCTCCTTTAATATCCGTTATAAGAATCGAGCCATATTCAATCATCCTCTGTCTCTGATAGTCTTTAAGAAAATCCTGAATCTCATCCACGCCCCTTCTTAGAATCTCCTTTTGACCTTTCCTTTCATACGCCTGATTGGCCATGATGACAGCGTCCTTTATATATGGCGACAGGGCAAGACTCTGGGCATCCTGGATCTCCCTGTTCATAATGATCTCTATCTTATCTGCTGTCTCTTTAGCCATTTCCTGAAAGTTGGCACCAATAGAATTTTTAAGAGCATTAATCCCGCTCAGATATGCAATGAGCACTACAAGGATTCCTGGAATAATTCCCACAAGGAGTATAGCTGTGACAACTTCTCTCTGTATCTTCCCTCTTTTCCTTCCATCTTTACTCATCTTATTTCCTCTATGGCATATTAATATTATTGTAAGCTATTGAGACTACTTTTGGCAAATTTAATATAGAAGAACAGGAAAACCATCCGGCAAGATCGTCAGAACCAAGATAGAGAGGAAGGTTAGAATCCATAGGCAAAATAAATAGTAAAGATATTTATATATTGAAAATATCAATTTGACATATTGGCTATTTATCTTGTACAGTTAGTTTTACTATATCAGGTGTGTCTATCATATATGCGTAAAAACCATAGCGCCAATTCCAATTATGTCCTCTATTTGACAGGGTTCCTCTTCTTCCTTGCCTTTTTATTTTTTTGCATTATGGATGTACGCCGTGGTTTCCTCTTCAAAAGTTACATTCTCAAGACCACATGGATTAACTACAACCACCATCAGCTATGGATAATAGCAGTAGTTGTGAGCGGACTTCTCTTTTTCCATCGTCTCCTCAAAGGAGCCGAGAATAGAGGAGAGGTTAACGAAAGCCAGAGCAGGATACTGGCAAAGGTTACGGCTTTTACCATCTTCGGGATTCTTGCGACCACCCTCGTCTTTATCTATCGTGGCGTAGCCATGGTAAGGATTCTGGGGGAAGGAAAGATGTCCATCCCTGCCCTGGGACTCAGCCCAGCGCAACTACATGGCAGTAAAGAGCTTATCCCCTTTGACACTACGCTATTCCTCTTGAAACCAGTAGCAGTGGCTATAAATTACATGTCACTCGTCTGGGGTGCGACCACATTGGCCCTCTTGCTGGCCGGTTTCGCCGCTACGGTAATTCCCCTATACTTCAGCCGCCTGTTTACCTCCCGGGGTTCAGGAAAACTACGCCCCCTCATCGGTGGGATGATCTACGGCATTCCGCAGCCTTTTTGTTCCTGTTGTGCTGCCCCCATTTCTGCGACGATATATAAGAGCGGTGGCTCAATAGCAGCCTCGGTGGCCTTTTTGCTCACATCGCCGACCCTTAACATCACTGCCCTGATTCTATCAGTATCACTCCTCCCGCCCCCCTATGCCATCTTAAGAATCGTGGGAGGGGGCATCTTCGTATTTTCTGCCGCATACATGGCGGCGGTCCTCGCAGAAAGACTACCCAAAGAGGACGAGCAGCAACCCCCAGGCAGAATCCTCTCCTTTGTATACAGGGTATTCAATCGCTACTGTAACCTCTTTCAGATCGAATCTATGGATCGTTCCTATCCCACCCCTATTAGCATCATCAGGGGCTGGATGAGCAATAGCTGGAGCGCAGCCAAGGTAGTGGTCCCCACTCTGCTGTTAGGAGGTATACTGGCCGGCATCGTGGTGGTCTTCCTCCCCATGGTTTTTTCAAATAATGTAGGCGGGGTTTTGTTGGCCTCTTTCCTGGGTACACCCCTGATGATCGCTACCTGGACGGAGATACCTGTGGCAAGTGTTCTGGCCAGTCAGGGCCTGAGCGGACCGGCTGCGGCTTTGCTGGTCACCCTCCCTGTGGTAAGCCTTCCCTGCCTGCTCATTTTCGGGGGGGCTTTACGAAGTGGAAAGATTGCTGCCCTTCTGGGCCTGGCGACCTTCCTTTTCGGCGTAACCGCAGGGCTACTCTTTATGTAATGGCGTTGGGATCAGTTCACCCAGATCCTGTTCTCCTTATCATCTACAACTTCTCCTATCTCTGCTACAGCAAGACAACCAGCCTCGTTAAGGAGGTCAACAAGTGTTTCTTTTTTCCCTTTTGGACAGGAGATTAAAAGCCCACCCGATGTCTGGGCATCGGATAATATATATTGGGTCTCCTGAGATATCGAGTCATCCCATATTACGTTTTTCTCTACAAAGGCAAGGTTATCCTTAGTCCCGCCAGGGATAAAACCCTTTTTTGCATAACTATAGACTCCCTGAATAATTGGAATAGAAGAGGACTTGATTTTAGCCCCTACACCACTCCCCTTCAACATCCCGTAGAGATGGCCGAGGAGACCAAATCCAGTAACATCTGTTGCAGCCTTAACCCCCACTTCTACCATCGCCTCTGAAGCCCCTTTATTTAAGAAGGTCATCACCCTGACTGCTTCCTTAATATGGTCATCGGATGCATCGCCTGTTTTAATGGCCTTTGAGATAATCCCTGTCCCTATCGGTTTTGTCAATATGAGCAGGTCCCCGACCCTGGCCCTGTCATTACGGACCACCTTGTCCTGTTCAACGATCCCAGTGACGCACAAACCATATTTAGGCTCAGGATCATCTATACTGTGACCACCAATAATCTCTATGCCTGCCTCCCTGGCCTTATCCACCCCACCTTTTATAATCTCTTCTAAGATAGACATGGGAAGTTTATCAGTGGGAAATGAAATTATACTGAGCGCAAATAGAGGCCTTCCGCCCATTGCATAGATGTCACTTATGGCATTTGCCGCAGCTATTTGGCCGTATTCATAGGGGTCATCCACTATTGGGGTGAAAAAATCTACTGTCTGTACAAGGGCCCTTTTATCATCTATTTTATATACAGCTGCGTCGTCCGCTGTTGCAGTACCCACAATGATATTAGAATCTTTCATTGCAGGGAGATGTTCGATGATAAGGGACAGATCTTCTCTCCCTATCTTGCACCCGCAGCCACTGCCATGGCTTAATGAAGTCAAACGAATCTTATCCATAATCTATCTTTTTCAAAAAAGGTTATGCGTTACTCTAATAACTTTTTATTATACTCCGTAATTATCTTCCCGTCACCCGGTTTGTCTCCGTAACCCTTCAGTGGTAGGGGGCCATTGCCCTTGAGCGACTTGCCAGGAGCAGTTGGGCTCCCGTCTTTTTAAAAATTGGGGCGAGCAAGCGGAGCCGTAGTTGCCCAATTCATTGGGCTTCCAGGCCCATCGAAGCCTGATAAATCAGGCAACTACAGCCTGCGAGCCGGGGAATACCCATTGCGGCCGAAGGCCAATGCAATGGGGTCGCGTCAACTGCGAAGGCCAGGAGCGAAGGGGCAACGGCCCCACCACGCTCCAGTGAGGCATTACTTGTCTCTTAACATAAAATTTGACTTTCTCTATATTCTATATGCTATATTGATTATATCTAATACAAACGCATTAACTAAAGTGACATCATACGAACGTAAGAAATGGCTTTAGACAAGGCGGACGACGAGGAAAACCGCAGGCGTACTTTTTGAGGTACGTCTTTTGTATTATGTCTGGGATTTTCCGAGGAGTCCAACGCAGTATAAAGACATTTATTGCGTTCGTATTATATAACCTTTTTAAGGATGGCACAGTCAAATGGAATTACGGCACTTAGAGATCTTCTGTGAGATAGTCGAACGTAAAAGCTTCTCAAAAGCAGCAGATGCCTTGTTCCTCACTCAACCAACTTTGAGCAGCCATATAAAGGCCTTTGAAAACACGCTACATACAAAACTGCTGGACAGGTTAGGTCGGGAGGTCATCCCCACCAGGGCAGGCAGTATCCTTTATCATTACGCCAAAGAGATCGTCAGACTGAAGAAGGAAGCAAAGCAGGCACTTGACCAGTTCACCGGGAAGATGACTGGTAATCTCGAGGTCGGTGGAAGTACCATACCGGGGGTCTATATACTCCCATCTCTCATTGGTGAATTTAAAAAGATATGTCCTGATATCATCGTCACGTTGAGGATAGGGGATACTAAGGAGATAGCAACAATGGTACTGGAAGGGAAAGCAGAGATTGGAGTAGTAGGCGCCAAAATAGAAGATACTCATATAGAAAATAGTGAATTTTTAAAAGACTCCCTTATCCTTGTTGCCCCACTATCCTATCATCAAACAACGATTTCAAAGAAAGACTTAAAGGGCGTCCCTTTAATTTTCAGAGAAAAGGGGTCGGGCTCAAGGACCGTCTTAGAGAAGACTATAAAGGATATTGGTATAGAGATTGATGATTTAAACATTGTAGCAGAAATAGGTTCTACAGAAGCCGTAAAACAGGCTGTAAGGTCAGGGATCGGATTCTCAGTCTTATCCAGGAGGTCAGTGCAGGATGAGCTGGCACATAAAACATTAAAGGAAGTGAAGGCAGAGGGCCTGTCTATAGTCAGGTCCTTTTATATTATCACTCATAAGCTAAGGGTAAAGAGTCCGCTTTGTAAAGCCTTCCTTGAATTTCTACAAAAGAGACCACAGTCAAAATAACCTGAAAGTTTTCACCCTATAGCCAGCCCCGTACCAGAGTTATCCCCAATGCGACAACCAGTAAGGCCAGGATCAAGTTGATGCGGCCAATCAGGCTGGCCAGACGTCGTAACCGCAACGCCTCAGGGGATGCAGGGTCTGCCTGCCACAGTCTCATCGCCCGTGGCCCAATAAGAAAATCATGGAGTGCGCTGATCGATAAGATTATGGACACCAGTAATAATTTAATTGTCAGCAGAGTTCCGAATGAACCTTGTCCTAATAATCCCCTGAAGAACCCTGCTAAACTAAGCCCTCTGAAGTATAGATTAAAGCCACCGCTCAGGATGAGCACAGACAGACATATCCAGGCAACCATCCGGAAGCGTGTACCAGTCCCCTGTATAATAGAAGAGGCAACACTACGATAGTCTGGATTCCGGCTCACAGGCACAAGGACAAGGCTAAGGAATACTATGCCGCCAATCCAGACTGACGCAGCCAGGATGTGCAGCCAGACAGAAAGTAGATATAAACCCCGCATTATTTTATAACTTAGTGGCCTTCCTGATGGTCCCCATGGTGTTCTTCAGGATGTTCTGCCCCTGTATCCATACCATGTTCCCCTGCTGGCACACCTTCTGTTGGTTCCAAAAGGACAGTCCTGAGTCCAACACCCTGAACACTAACCCAGGATAATTTTCCACTTGCCTTTGGTAGTATCTTATGTACAGCCTCTTCTGCAGCCTGCGCCTCCTTAAAGGTTACCTTTCCCGGGTCATCACCAACCTTCATACTGATGTTCACTTCATCCCCCTGCCGTTCAAGATTGGTTATCTCCCATTGACCTTTGCCGATTTTTTTAAACTCATCTGCTATCTTCTGCATATCCACATCAGATGAACTTGCTCCACCACTACTGCTTCCACCACCTCCACCACTCCCACTGCATCCGCTTAAAACAGCCAGTACCAGAAACAAACAGGCAAGTGATTTCATAGTAGTCCTCATCACCTCCGTGGTCTTTCCTATCATCTCCCTTTTCCTCCTCTTATTATTATGTAGTTATGTAGAATATTTACTTCCCCTTACACTTACAGAGTTCCCTTAAAAATGCTATAACATCGTTGATCTCCTTATCACTTAACTGACCCTTGAAGGCCGGCATTCCGCTTGACCTTCCTACTGCTTCTCCCCCCTCGTTTATGGCCTTATAAAGGTCTTTATCCGCCTTGGTAGACATATATTGACCATCCGTGTGATTCCTGGGTTTCGCTCCTTCAGGGAAATCATATGATAGTGGCCCATCGCCCATCCCTTTTTCTCCGTGACATGGCACACAGTTCATCATATAAACCCCTTTTCCAGGGCTTGACCCTTTCCACATATCACCAGAAGTATAATCTTCCCCCCCTGCACTACTTCTCTGAACATTTATAACTAAAACTAAAGAGAAAAGGACAAAAAAGAAAATAGATACCACTAAAACAATTATCCTGGTATTTTTTATTTTCATCGTTCCCCTCCTTCCTTGAGAGTTTTAAGAAATTCTATAATTTTCTTCCTGTTAACCGGTTCCTGCATCTCCGGGAGTGTTGGCATAGTCCGGAAAAAATGCTTTTTAAGCTCCACTGCGGTTTTGTCACCACTTTTTAAAACTCCGGCCGGGTTCTCAAGCCATTTATCCACCCATTTTTCATCCCTCCTTTCCATTACCCCCTTTAAACCTGGCCCTACTAACTGCTGCTCAGTTGTTTTATGACATACACTGCACTTTTCTTTGAATATCTGCTCTCCTGCAATGGCAGCATTGTCAGGGTCAGTATTATTATTTGATTCAATCCCTTTTGCATCACTGATAAAAAGGGAAAAAGACAAAAGTAATGTCACGAAAAATACTATCATTTTTCTTTCAACACCCCCTTGGTTTCTATTGTATTCATAAGGATAGTACAAAATAACATAAAAGTTTTTTGCTTGTCAATAATCCGTAATCCACCGTCTGGTGATAATAGACACCCACCCATTTTGTTCTGTCATACCAAAATGATAATGTCCTATTTCACCAAAATAGAAATGTCCTATTTTGCTGAGGTGCTAAGATGTCCTTCTTTTGTTGAGAAAGGGGGACATGGTGGCAAGAGGGGACATTA
>JAHFEQ010000050.1:13854-15950 GCA_023248395.1 Nitrospirota bacterium | reverse complement strand
AGAGGTATGCAAAGGAGTACGAGATCAACATGATCCGTTGCATCTTCTGCGGCCTCTGTCAGGAGGCCTGTCCCGTAGACGCCATCGTCTTAAGAGAAGATTTCGAGCTCTCGGATTATGAGAGAGACAGCTTTATCTATACAAAGGAACGGTTACTGGTACCCAGGTAGTACTATTCCGTTAAATGTATTCATGATATGATATTCCTCTGAAAGGATAGATAATCCAGATGCTAAATAGATGAACTTGTTCGTTTACGAAGTAGTTAGCCGACATACTGTATGGAATAAGAAAGGAAATTTATGTCTAGTTCGGTTTGGCCTTATGATACCTTTCTGGAACCAGAACCGCCCATAGACGACAAAAGTATTAGTTTAATAACGTGCTTTGTCGCCAGTCCTTTTGAGCCAAAGAAGAGATGGGACGACCTTTTTGACTTAATTCAGACCGTGACAACGGAAATTGGTAAGTCAATGGGTATAGGTATACAATGCATTCGAGCAGATCATATCACAAGTTCAGGAGTCATACACCCAGAAATTTGGAAATCATTGCAAACGACTGATTTTATTATCTGTGATGTTTCTGGTCAGAATGGGAATGTTATGCTGGAGTTGGGTATAGCTTCTGCTCGGAGAAGAAAAGAACATGTTATCATCCTGCGAGATAAGAACGATGAAAAGCCACGCCTTTTTGATATTAATCCTGCCAGGCATTTAGAGTATGAAATTTCCTTCTCGGGAATCCAGAAACTTATGCATGATCTCAGCAAAGTGGTGGTAGAGGTCCTCGCAACCATTCCGTTTCAAACTCCGCATGGACATTCATTAACTTGGCCCTTTCGGGCTTCCCTAACTGATGGAAAAGACGCTCCAGAACTCTATACCGAAGACCTTACCCATAGGCGGATGTTAGCTGATTGCTTGGAGTTTGGAGCTCCTTTGAATTATCGGTATTCATGGATGAGCCTCGGTGACGAGAGATTATCTAAGGTGCATGTCAAAGTCGAGATAAAAATGACCTTGGATTCACCTCCTCTTGATCCTTTTATGGGCGTGATGGTTCGAGGACAACACTTTTTTGCAAATTTGGGTCATCTGATTTTTGTGAGACAAGATGGTATAGTCTATTTAACAATGAGAGAAGATGACAGTGGCAAATACCACGATGAACCAATAGGTAAGATTGCTGATTTCGACATGCGTCAATTTACTTGCTTTGATATTGCCATTGATGATGCTGTTCTCAAAATAAAGGTGAATAATCTTGATGTCACTAAGAAATTAACAGAATTGCCATACGTGTTTTCATCTGGGAGAATAATTTTTATAGCTGGATATTGCCGTGTTGGAATAAGGAATATTGAAGTCGAGAAGCTTTGAAAGAGGCACAGTCGTCTAAGACGGTGAATGTGTAAAATGGAGATGCTCTTCATTTCACATGCAGTGAGGCCGTTAAGCAATTTAAGAATGTTTAAGGGTGGTCAAAAAATGAGTCAACTGGTTGCATTTTTAGATATCCTCGGCACTGTTAAAATGGGGAGGCATAGTAATTTCGACGATGCTAAGATATAGCAGATATTTTGAGGTCAATGGAAAATATTCTTGAAAACCATTGACGGCCACTTTAGCGATGCCTTGAACGTTACCGGAAATTGTGGGCAGGAAAGAAAAGAAAAAAGGAAAATGGCTTTCTTGACAGGCAACATATCCCCATATTATTATCAAGCCAGCACTTATAGCAGGTAAAATATTTCATGTCGATATCATCTACTCATCCATTAGTTAAGCCTCTTTTTCCTCTTGAGAATGAATCTATTGATTCTATAGATATCATTGATAAAAACCGCATAGATATTGACCTTGAAGCCCAAACTTATGATTCTGCTGAACAACAAGCTGCTTTAAACAAAATAGAAGCCATTGATCGTAAGCTATCCCGGCATTTTCACAACAAAATAAAAGTTCAACCAATACTGACCCGCCGGCTTGTCAGTTTTCAAGCCAATAAGCCCCGGCCTACTTACCGGTGGTATAAGTATAAAGAGGCATTTTCCGCATCTCTTATAGAATATCTGTTGCAAAAATATGGGATTA
>JAHFEQ010000050.1:0-13819 GCA_023248395.1 Nitrospirota bacterium | reverse complement strand
CCCATTTGCCGGAAGTGGCACGGCCCTGTTTGCCGCGAGTGAGGCCGGAATAAACGCAGAAGGTATTGAACTCCTTCCTATTGGCCAGCAGATAATTCTTGCCAGAAGGTGCCTGGAAAGAGAATTCTCGGCAAGAGATTTTGCCACCCTCAAGAGATGGGTTAAAGAGCGTCCTTGGCATCAATCCGGGACAAAGGAACCCCTTCCCAGATTACGTATCACAGACGGTGCTTACCCCAAAGAGACGCTTGAATTTATCGAGCAGTATATGGGGGCCTGGCAGCGTGAAAATGAATGTGTCCAATCAGTTTTACGCTTTGCCTTGTTGTGTGTATTGGAATCCATTAGCTTTACACGCAAAGACGGTCAGTATCTCCGCTGGGATTACCGTTCAGGCCGCCGTCAAGGAGCAAAACCTTTCGATAAAGGGAAAATCATTGAATTTGATAAATCGATATGTGCCAAAATAGTGGAAATTTACCATGACTTACAAGGTGGCAATGAGTCTGGAGAATTGTTTCCTACAAAGACCTTGCAAGGGAATATACACCTCTTTAAAGGCTCCTGCCTTGATATAATGCCAACACTACCGGATAGTTTCTATGATGCTATTGTGACATCACCTCCTTACTGTAATCGTTACGATTACACCAGAACCTATGCATTGGAACTGGCATTGCTTGGCGCTGGAGAAGGGGAGATAACAAGGCTAAGACAGGAGATGTTAAGCTGTACCGTTGAAAACCGGGCCAAAGATTTACTTAAAATCAACCCTAAATGGATAAATGCTATAAAGGTTGCAGATGAACAGGAGTTGTTACAGTCTATCTTGCATTATCTGGAAGGTGAAAAGACACAAGGCCGGTTGAACAATAATGGTATTCCAAGAATGGTGCGTGGCTATTTCTATGAAATGGCCTGCGTTATTGCTGAATGTGCCCGCATCATGAAACCCAATACACTTTTGTTTATGGTCAATGATAATGTGCGCTATGCCGGTGCAAGCATCTCAGTTGATATGGTCCTTTCAAATATTGCCGAAAAGCTGGGCTTCAGTGTTGAAAATATTCTTGTGCTACCAAATGGTAAAGGTAACAGTAGCCAGCAAATGGGGAAACATGGTCGTGATCCATTGAGAAAGTGCGTTTATGTCTGGAGAAGGATGTAGTGGCCAAGAATAAACCGCACCGGAAACACCTATCTAACAGTTCCGACCTTGTAACTACCTATGAAGAGATTCGAGCCGGTTTTATAGCACTGGCCCTTGAAAAGAACCGCAGGGCTACACCCTTTGTTGAGCAGGCAAGGTCTCTGAAAGCGGCTGCATCTCAGGCCAAAACTCCTGCTGATTTGCTCAATCTCGAAAGCATCCAACCAGCCTTGCTGACAGCAGCAGGTGTATCTGACAAGGCAATGAATTATCTATTACCCCAGGACAAAATAGAAGCCATTCAGGGATTGATGGCAAAATACCTTGAACCGGCTGGGCCGGCCTTTGTTGAAGAGTTGGTTTTTAGATTCTTGCTAACCAGAGGGGACACGCTGGGCGGTTCAATGCGCAACATCGGTGGAGTCATGGCAGAACGCAAGTTAACTCGTGCAACCATTGCCAATCTTAGCCTTTCCAAAATTCCCTATCATTGGCTTCACTCCGATAGTAAAAAGTGGATAGTAGGAAAAGAGAAAGACGCTGACATAGAACTGTATCTTGCCGGACTTAGTTGGTCGAATAAGAATAGGAATCGTACAATGATATATAATCGTAAGGTGCCGTTTGTAAATAAGAATGTAGATCTCTGCCTTTTAAATTGCAATCCGCAAAAGCTATCTACTGCTTTTAGAGACCTTTCTCTCTATATTGCCCTTGGAGAGCTAAAGGGCGGTATTGATCCGGCAGGTGCTGATGAGCATTGGAAGACTGCAAGAACATCCATTACCCGCATACGAAAAACCTTTTCTGACAAGGGGCTTTCACCCCATACCTTTTTCGTTGGTGCTGCAATTGAAAACAGTATGGCTGAGGAAATCTGGCATCAATTGGAGGAGGGCATATTGAGCAATGCTGCCAACTTGACGGATGCAGATCAAATTGCTTCTCTGTGTGGCTGGTTATGTAGTTTGTAGTTCACCTGGAAACAAAACACAACGGCGAGGTAACGGTTGTTCATCGGTCACTATGCAGTAGCGCTCGCTGCAAAGAGGGCGGCCCCGAAGGTGTCTCTGGGTACGTTGTTTCTCTCCGCGCAACTCGCTGATTTGCTATGGCCGTTGTTCCTGTTACTGGGGGTCGAACACGTCCGGATCGCCCCCAGCAATACGGCTGTTACGCCGATTGATTTCTATGACTATCCCATTTCACACAGTCTTGTTGGATCGATTGTGTGGTCATTCACACTCGGGTTGCTGTACTATGCAATGCGCCGCGAGAAGAGAAGCGCCTCCATCATCGCGCTCAGTGTTTTCAGTCACTGGATTCTGGACTTTCTCACTCATCGGCCCGATCTCCCCCTGGGATTTGGCAGAAATACCTATTTCGGACTCGGCCTTTGGAACTCTGTTGCAGGAACCCTCGTGCTCGAACTCGCTCTCTTTATAGCCGGCGTGATCGTCTATCTTCAAACAACCGTCGCGAAAGACCGTTCCGGATCCTATGGGTTCTGGGCCCTTACCGTCATCCTTGCGGTGATCTATTTCGGGAACATCTTCGGTCCCCCACCACCAAGTGAGTTCGCCATTGCGATCGCGGGGAACGCCTCGTGGTTATTTGTTCTCTGGGCCTATTGGATTGACCGGCATCGAAATCCTTTGACTAACTGAACTAATCCGTGACTGTGAAGCCCTGCAGTCTGAGATGGGACGGAATCACGACTGCCTTAGACACCCCACCTGAGTTTCTGTCTCAGTATCTGATAATAATCCTTCTTAGGATCAGAATTTTTTTGCCGTAAGAAGATAGCTTTTTGCCCTTTGATTCCTTGAGATTACCTTACTTTTCTGTTATATTACCCTTCCATAATCAAACTAATCCTGTTTTCTATTGAATGGCCTTTTAACTGAGGGATTCCTTACCATGGTTGATGCATGTCCAATCCATCCGGGCCAGATTCTGACGGGTGCCCTTTTCAATGAACCCATGCGGGTAGAGACTGTGCGTTCCAATGGGATCGATACATGGATTGCAGGCCTCGTGGGCCTTCAGACGGAGTATTTTCGAAGTGTCACCCTGACCTCAGCTCAGATCAAGGGGCTTCGGATCATCGATGCCGTCTATTCTTTTAACGGAGATGGACATATCCTTCCTGACCTTCCAGTGGGAATGTGAACTGAAGGACAAATTCGATGAAAGGTTCAAGAGGATCAAAGGGGCCGATCTGGATTCCTACAGCATGAACCAGTGGCTGGAGAATAAACAGGTGATTACATCGCTGGACCTTGCAAAACGTGCTCAGGTATTACCCGGTCTTCGCCAGGTCCGGTGGGATCTGGTGATTATTGATGAGGCACACCGTATGTCCGCCTCCGATCCGGAGCATAAGACCCTGCGTTACCGTCTGGGCGAGCTCCTTCGGGATACCAGTGATCATTTCCTGCTGCTCACGGCCACACCTCACAAGGGTGATCCGGTGAATTTCAACTTTTTTCTTCAGCTCCTGGATGAAGACGCCTATGCCGATGTGCGCTCTATCCATGAGGCGATGGGCCGGAGACGGGCCCCTTTCTATCTCCGACGAACAAAAGAGGCGATGGTCTATTTCCCGGAACGTCAACTAGATGGAACCTGGGTGCCGCGAAAGATTTTCACAAAGCGCATTCCCCATACTGTGGACTTCGGCATGGATGGAAAAGAGTTTGACCTGTACCGGGATGTAACGCGGTATGTCAAACAGCAGAGCGCCAGGGCGGCTGTACAAGGGGATGATCCCCGCGCCCGTGCCGTCGGCTTTCTGATGTCACTCTATCAGAGACGTCTGGCCTCCAGCACCTATGCCATGCGCAGGTCCCTTGAAAATCGCGTAAAGCGGCTACAGGAAGGGTTACGCCGGGCCCAGGAATTGCTCCGGTCTGCCCCTCCGGAACTGCCGGACCCGGAAGAATTGGAAGAGATGGAGGAGATCGAACGGGAACGTCTCGAGTCTCTCCTTGAAGCCATGACCATTGCGCATAATTCCCAGGAGATTCAGGAGGAGATTGAAAATCTCAACAGACTGGCGAACGAGGCAAAAGAAGTGGAGGATTTGGGTATTGAGGCCAAGCTCTCTCGTCTTAAGGAGGTTCTGCAGAGGGAGGGCTTCTTTGGAGATCCGGAAAAGCGTCTGCTGATCTTCACAGAATTCAGGGATACCCTGGAGGATGATGCGGTCTTCAATGTGGTGGGAGAGATCCTCCCCGCCGCTTACCTCGAAAGGGTATTAAGGGATTACTATGCGGGACATCTCGACGATGCCGATCTGGAGGATCGCCTCCTGCGGGATGTGAAAGAAGAGAGATTCCCTGCCATCTGCCAGAATGCCCTGGAAGGGCTTGCCGCTAAGAAGTTGAACCTGGAGATGCTCATCGAACGCCGTGCCCGTGCCCAGGAACGTCGGGTCGTACCGGAGACCATTGCCCGGTTTATCCGGGAGGTGGCAGGCACTGTGCCGTACCCACTGAAACCGGTCTCAGGGTTCCAGCACACCTTTGCCCCGGCCACTACACCACAAGTCCTTCGCCGTATTGAGACAGAGCCGGATTGGAAGTTCCCGCCATTAGCGAATAGATATCCCCGGTTTTCTACAGATCGTGAAACCGCAGATAGACATAGCCTGGAATGGGTCACGCCTGGTCATTCCATGTTTGAATCCCTTCGGCGCTATGCGCTGGTATCGGCACAGGAGCCCTTTAGCAGGGGGGCCTGTTTCTACTCCCTCAGTCATGATAAACCGGTCCGGCTGGACTTCTACCGGGCCCGTATAGTGGATGGCCTGGGACAGGTTATCCATGAACGCGTCTTTGCCATCGAGATCAATGAAAATTCGGAGCCAAAACTCTACGACCCCGGAATCCTCGGGAACCTTCAGCCTGCCACATCGCCTGATCCGTTACCCTTTATGGCCCATCTGCCCGAGGCCCAGGCCCGGCTGAATGATCACGCCCTGCAACCCTTCATGGAAGAGGTCCGGACAGAACGTATCGGTGAGATAGAACAGATTGCCCGGCATGTGGAGATCTCTCTTACGGAATTGATTCAAAAGGCGGATGAGTTAATCGGCCGGTTTGCCGAGGCCACCTCCCGCGAGGATGAAGGGGCCAGAGGCCTTCTGGCGCAGGCCGAGGGGAGACACCAGGAGCTTCTGCTACGCCGGGGGAACGCAGGCGTCAGGAATTAGAGCGTCAAAGGGCCCTGACACTCCAGGCAGTAGAACGAATAACGAGTATCCTTGTCCTGCCACACCCGGATCGGGAGAGGCCTGAAGTTCGGCGGCTGCGGCCTGACGCAGAGGTTGAGGCGACAGCCATGCAGGTGGTCATGGAATACGAGAAGTCAAAGGGCCGGCAGGTCTATGATGTCCACGAGAAAAACTTAGGTTATGACCTAACCAGCCTGGACCTCAACTCCGGCGAACTCCGGTTGATCGAGGTGAAGGGTCTCGGCGGTGCAACAGGGACGGTGCTCCTTACCCCCAACGAAAAACGGGTAGCCGAGGACCGCCGCGACTGCTACTGGTTTTACATCGTGACAAACTGCCATATCACACCCCAGCTTCAGGAACCGGTCAAAGACCCGGCGAGAATGGATTGGCACGAAGTGAAGAAGGTAGAACACTATTATCTCTCGGTGGATGCCATGACCCAGCCAATGCAGGTGCATGAGGATGCGCCACCGTATGGGAAGGAAGATGCATGAGATCCTTTGAACATGGATATCTCTACGACATACCCATTTCTCACGATATCCTTAAGGCTGTTCGTTCACTTGGAGAGTTCCGTGGACGTCAGGTCTTGTACGGCGAGCAGTCGCCAGATATATTGGAAACCCTGAGACGTGTTGCTATGGTTCAGAGTACAGAATCATCCAACAGGATTGAAGGAATTACTGTAGCCGCTAACCGGCTTGAGGCGCTGGTAACCAAAAAGGTTACCCCAAGGGATCGTTCGGAGCAGGAAGTCGCCGGATATAGGGATGTGCTCGCTACAATTCATGCCAACTACAACAAGATGCATTTGACAACAGACCTGATCCTCAAATGGCACCGGGACATGTATCGCTTCACAAGAGAAACCGGTGGTGTATGGAAGGCCAAAGATAATGCGATACTGGAAACACTTCCTGATGGCAGACAAGTTGTCCGGTTTAAACCTGTTTCTGCGATGGCAACCCCAAAATTCATGGAGCGTCTGATAATTTTATTTAACCAGGCAATGGAGGAACGGAAGACCGATCCCCTGCTTCTTATCGCTTCGTTTATTTTTGACTTCGAGTGTATACATCCATTTTGGGATGGAAATGGTCGTATTGGTCGTTTATTGACGCTCTTTCTCCTCTATCAGGACGGTTTTGAGGTAGGCAGATACATCAGCCTTGAACGGATTGTTGAGGAAAGCAAAGAGACTTATTATGATGCCCTGCTCAAGAGTTCCCAGGGGTGGCATGAGGGAGGGCATGATCTGAGACCGTGGTGGGATTATTTTCTTGGGATGTTGACTGCGGCCTATAAAGAATTCGAGGAGCGTGTTGGAACAATCACCTCGGCACGGGGCGCCAAACGTAAGATGGTTTATCGTGCGATTGAGCATATGATAGGGCAGTTTACTATAGGCGAATTGAAACGTGCATGTCCGGGGGTAAGTTATCCAACATTACAGAGGGCACTTTCGGACATGAAACGGGAAGGAAAGGTGAGATGTCTCGGGCGAGGTCCGGATGCCCAATGGGAACGGGTCAACCGGAAAAAGGGGTGATAAGATAATCACATCACGAAGCGGCGAAGTGATAAGATTAGGGCCATAAACTTTGGGGGGCAAGTGAGGCTTAAATGAAGACCTTTAAAGAGATTAAAGAGATCATACAAAGGCATAAAGAAGATTTAAGGAAAGAATACGGTATAAAGGAGATTGGGATATTCGGTTCTTATGTCAGAGGGGAACAGGAAGAGAGAAGCGATCTGGATATTCTTGTCGAACTTGAAAGGCCTATGGGGCTTGTGAGGTTTATCAAACTGGAAAATCTGTTTTCCAATCTTCTCGGCATAAAGGTAGACCTTGTAACTAAGAAAGCTTTGAAACCCTACATCGGACAGCGGATCCTTCAGGAGGTGAAATATGTCTGAAGAGAGACTGCTGCAGGATTACCTTAATGACATCATTGAATCAATAACGGACATTCATAATGGGACATAGTATGAGCGCCGTTCATAAATATGAGCGCGCTCATATTTATAGTGTACAGTGAGCATAAGATATAACTTAAGACGCGTGAGTATTTAAACGGATCATTTATTCGTCGATGCCTTATCCCGGCCAATGCGGGTGAGGGAGGAAACGCCGCCGTATGGGAAAAGAGACCCATGAAGAAGAAGCCGGTTGCCGGCCATAAAAATATTTTCATAAGCAGCGTTCAGAAGGAATTGCATGAGGAAAGGCGTGCCTTGAAGGAATTCGTTCAAGGCGATGCCCTGTTCAGGCGTTATTTCGATGTATTCCTGTTTGAAGACCTCCCTGCCAGTGATCGAAAGGCAGACGATGTGTATCCTGAGGAAGTCGACCACTGCAATGTATACGTCGGCCTTTTCGGGAACGAGTATGGGTCAGAGGACGCTGAGGGGCTTTCCCCTACAGAGCGCGAGTTTGATCTTGCAACTACCAAAGGCAAGCCTCGCCTTATTTTCGTAAAAGGAAAGGATGACAAATCACGGCATCCCAAAATGCTCAGACTGATCCGTAAGGCCGGAGCGCAGCTTATTCGACGCCGATTCACGGGTGTGCCTGATCTAACCGCGGCGCTTTATGCTGCTCTTGTTGAGCGCCTGGAACATAACGGAGAGCTTCGCTCATTGCCTTTCGATGCCTCTGCCTGCCCCAGGGCAGCCTTGAACGATCTGCCCCAAGAAAAAATAGATCGATTTCTGGAAACAGCCCGGCGCGAACGGAATTACGCTTTATCACCCAGGACCAGCCGGGAAAAGGTGTTATCTCATCTTGACCTGCTGGATGACAGCCGGCCCACCCATGCGGCGATCCTGCTGTTTGGCAAGAACCCTCAACGTTTCCTCCCTTCATCGGAGCTCAAATGCATGCATTTCCACGGCGTCAAGGTCAGTAAACCAATACCGTCATATCAGATCTTCAAGGGGACTGTCTTTGAGCTTGTAGACCATGCCTTGGATTTTGTTTTGTCCAAAATTGCACGCAGCGTCGGAACCCGTGAGATTGGGCCTCAAGCACCCGTAGAATATGAACTGCCAAAGCAGGCCGTGGCCGAAGCCATTGTAAACGCCGTCGCGCACCGTGACTATACCAGCAATGCGAGCGTGCAAGTCATGCTTTTCGCGGACAGGCTGGAGGTTTGGAATCCGGGCGAACTGCCGCCAGCGCTGACTCCGGATCGCCTGCGGGAACCTCACGCCTCCATCCCGCGCAACCCCTTGATTGCTGAGCCTCTCTTTCTGGCCCATTACGTCGAGAAAGCCGGAACAGGCACACTGGACATGATTGACCGTTGCCGTGAGGCCGGTCTCCCGCCGCCGCATTTTGAACAACGCGGGGGCTTCTTCGTTACAACCATTTGGCGCGACTGGCTGACGGAAGCAGTTATGGATAGTATGGGATTGAACGACCGCCAGAGAAAGGCTGTCTTCCATGTGAAACAAAAGGGTAGTATCTCAAATATGATTTACCAGACACTTGCTGATGTGTCTAAAAGAACCGCTCACCGGGATTTGACCGGCCTTGTAGAAAAGGGAGCATTCCAGAAAGTTGGAAAGACCGGCAAAGGAACGTTTTATGAGTTAAGAAAAGGGGCCATAAAGAGGCCAAAGGTGCCATGAGAATGAAAGGGGCCATAAAGGGGCCAATTGGGCCACAAAGGGACATATCATCGATCAAAGTAAAGACCGCTACTATAAACGATGATCAGATAATCACATCACGAAACCCAAGTATGATAAGATTAGGGTCATAAACTTTGGGGGCAAGTGAGGCTTAAATGAAGACCTTTAAAGAGATTAAAGAGATCATACAAAGGCATAAAGAAGATTTAAGGAAAGAATACGGTATAAAGGAGATTGGGATATTCGGTTCTTATGTCAGAGGGGAACAGGAAGAGAGAAGCGATCTGGATATTCTTGTCGAACTTGAAAGGCCTATGGGGCTTGTGAGGTTTATCAAACTGGAGAATCTGTTTTCCAATCTTCTCGGCATAAAGGTAGACCTTGTAACTAAGAAAGCTTTGAAACCCTGCATCGGACAGCGGATCCTTCAGGAGGTGAAATATGTCTGAAGAGAGACTGCTGCAGGATTACCTTAATGACATCCTTGAATCAATAACGGACGTTCAGGAATTTACCAGAGGAATGACATTTGAAAGCTTTTCTAAGGATAGAAAGACCGTTAAGGCCGTTGTGCGAAGCATCGAGGTTGTTGGAGAAGCAGCAAATAAAATTCCGGATCATATTCTCGAAAATTATCCTGATACTCCATGGCCAGAGATAATTGGGATGCGGAACAGGCTGATTCATGAATACTTTGGGATTGACATCGAGATTGTCTGGCAGACAATAGAAGAGGATTTAGTTCCCTTGGAGAAGACAGTAAGAAAAATGATATCTGATTTATACGGGAATATGCAGAAATAAACAATATCTTCATACATAAGGGGACATGGTATAAACGCTGCCGTATGGGAAAAGAGACCCATGAAGAAGCCGGTTGCTGGCCATAAAAATATTTTCATAAGCAGTGTTCAGAAGGAGTTAATAATCCTCAGAATGTAAACATCTGCGCAGAAAGAATATGAAACTTATCTCTCAAATAGAAATCAAAGGTTTTCGTTCTATCCGGTCAGTTAAGCTTTCTGGATTAGATAATTTCACGGCTTTTGCTGGCCTAAATAATTCTGGTAAATCAAATGTGCTGAGAGCATTAAACGTCTTCTTTAATGGCGAGACGGATGAAGGAAAACCGCTTATCTTTGATAAGGATTCCTTCAGACCCAAAAAGAGAGCTAAACAGATAAGCATTGCTGTCGCCTTTTCACTGCCTGATAACTTCAATTTTAGATCAGGGCTCGAAGCATCTAAGGAATTGTAATGCTCTACTTTGCTTATGGTTCTAATATGGACTGGTCGCAAATGCGGAAGCGTTGCCCATCGGTCTGTTTTGTTTGTGTTGCCAAGCTGAAAGACTATCGGCTTGCGTTTACTCGGAAATCCATTAAACGGGATTGCGGGGTGGCAGACGTTGTCCCTGCACCAGGCCATGACGTCTGGGGAGTTGTTTATGAGATAGAGGAACGTGATACTGGTCGTTTGAACAAATGCGAAGGCTTTGATCCTGGAAGGCCACATGAAAAAAATGCCTATGTTAGAGAGGATCGTCATGTGTATGTTGATGAAAACGAAGAAAAACCATTGGCCGTGCAAGTGTACTTCGCCATACGACAATCGAATCCCCCATTACCAAACGAAGAATATAAAAGCCTGATTGTCGGAGGCGCTAAACATTGGTACATTCCGGAGGAATATATTAAAGCGCTTGAACAGATAGAGGTGGCCCTTTGATACCTAAAGAATGCAAACGTCTGGCTGAAGTAGATTTTCCTTTGGCTGCTGTGGATGTGGCATGTAAAAAGGAAAATAACCGCAAGACCCGTCCGGAAAGTGGACACATCTCTCTTCTTCATACATAGTGGGCGAGAAGGCCGTTAGCTTCCTGTCGCACCGTCCTCCTGGGAATGATCCTGCCCGACCCAACGGATTCCCTGTGTACATCAGCCTTTAAGGATGCAGCACGTAAGATTCTTGACCAGTTTCGCAGGGTTGGGCCAAATGACGAAGACTTGCGTCATGCTTTAATTGCATTTATCGCGGATATTGCTGAATCTGAATTGATTGGCCGTGACATCTATTCTTCCGCTGCCCGAGAACTTGTCCAGGCAGGATGGGAAGAACCGCCCCATGTGTTTGATCCCTTCTCAGGAGGAGGGTCAATTCCCCTTGAGGCTTTACGGCTCGGCTGTGAGTCAACGGCTTCTGAACTAAATCCTGTCGCATGGCTTCTACTCAAAATTACAATGGAGTGGAGTGCTCGGAAAGGCCCGGAGCTTTTAGAGCTTTTTCAAAAGTGGTCAGACTGGGTATTAAAGGAGACTGAAAGACGTCTGAATCCCTACTATCCTGCCGATGAGCAAAAACGAAAACCTCTTGCTTACCTTTGGGCACGCACGGTGCAGTGCGAGGCGCCGGGTTGCGGGGTTTTGATCCCTCTGATTCGAAATCTCAATCTCTCAGAGGCGAAGGGACGGGAAAGGGCGCTACAGATTAAATACCGGACAGGCTCTCCGCTTCCTGAGATAGAAGTGTTTCAACCGGAGAGTTTGAAAGATGTTGGTCGTGGAACCGTCTCCCGTTTCAATGCCACTTGTCCCAATCCCAAGTGTAACCAGGTAACACCCAGAGGGCGGGTGCAGGCGCAGGCGCAGTTGTTAGGTCGAAAAGGAGGTGCCTCTGATGCGATCCTTCTGGCAGAAGTAGATGCTATGAGGATTAAGATCGAGATGCCACCGGGCCACCTGGAGGAGATACTGGTTTTCGGCCACGATCCTACGGCATCACGAACTGGGCCGATGTTAAAACATCGCGACAGATACTCTCTCGCTGGATCATTCATGAGGTTATCGAGGATGCTTTGCGTGAGGCTGGAAAGGAAATAGAAGAGAAAGAGCTTCTCACTGCTCTTGCCGCCTGTCTCTATGCAGCCTTCTCGGATAATGCTCAGTACCATACTTCCCTCTGTGTGTGGTTATCTGAAGGTGTAAAGTCGATATTTATACAGGGGAGTGGGATTCCCATGCGTGCTGACTTTGTAGAGGGAAGCCCGCTTAGTCCAAACTGTGAAAGTCTCGCCTACTCGATCAGGAGCGTTGAGAGTGCATTGAAAGGTCTCATAGCGGTCCGGCACAAACCTGCATCTCCAATTAAGGCCAATGCCCTTGACCGATTTCTGCCGAACGAGTCCGTACAAGTTGTCTTTACTGATCCTCCATACTACGATTCCATACCGTATGCCCATCTGTCGGATTTCTTCTATGGGTGGCTTCGCTTAGGCCTGCATTCAAGGATTCCAGGGATTTTCGATTCAAGTGAAACGGAGAAGGCACTAGAAGTTACGAAAAATCTGGCGGTTAGGAATGGGGGAGGGCTTCATGATGCAGCCTGGTATGAGAATCGTATGGCAGATGCCTTATCCCATTCAAGAGAGGTCTTGGTTCCAGATGGGATTGGATCGGTGATCTTTGCCCATAAGAGTACAGAAGGTTGGGAATCTCTCGTCTCTGCACTTATCCGAGCACGATGGGTGGTCACGGCCTCATGGCCGATCCTGACAGAACGTGCAGCTCGAATGCGCGCCCAGGGATGGGCGGCATTAGCATCCAGTATCCATCTTATCTGCCGTCCTCGTCCTGATGACGCTTCTGTAGGAGACTGGGGCGATGTGTTGCGGGAACTTCCGAATCGTGTAGGCGACTGGATGGAGCGGCTTCAGGCAGAAGGCATCCGTGGGGCAGATTTGGTCTTTTCCTGTATTGGGCCGGCACTGGAGATATTCAGCCGCTATTCAAAGGTGGAGACTGCGGAGGGCAGAGAAGTTGAACTCGCCGAATACCTGGAAAAGGTCTGGGAGGTGGTCGGTCGGATGGCTCTGGAACAGATACTCGGAACCGCCGAGGCAAAAGCACGCAATGGCGCGACCGGGTCACTGGAGGAGGATGCCCGCCTGACGGCCCTTTTTCTATGGACACTGCAGAGTACAAACGGAGAGAACGGTGCCCCCTCACCCCAGCCCTCTCCCACAAGGGGAGAGGGAGAAGTTTTTTCAAGTAGAGATGAGGAAGATTCTGATGCCAACAATGAAGAGGATGAAGCCCCGAAAGGAAAGCCAAAAGGCTTTGGCCTTCCTTTTGATGTCGTTCGCAGGTTTGCCCAGCCGCTTGGCATCCATCTCCCTGAGTGGGAGGATCGCTTAATAAAAACTGAAAAAGGAATCGTACGCCTCTTATCAATATCTGAGCGTGCAAAATTACTATTTGGTGAGGAAGGCGCTGAGGTCATGGCTGACAGGTTAGAGAAAGACCCTTCCTCGGCACAGTTGTCACTTTTCGAGAACACAGAAGAAGGTTCTGTCCCCGATTTAAAAGTGCATGGGAGAAAAAAGAGGAAAGGTGCTGATATTTCTGAAGAGTCATTAAAAGCCAGGCGCGAGGCAACAACATTAGACCGTGTTCATGCCGCCATGATCCTACAGGCAAGTGGCAGAGCTAATGCGCTCCGGGCGCTTCTTAAGGCAGAGCAGGAACGGAGCCCTGATTTTCTCAGACTGGCAAATGCCCTCTCGGCGCTCTATCCTAAGGGCAGCGAGGAAAAGCGGCTTCTTGACGCGATGCTGTTGGCTGTGCCAAGATAATAAACGTTAAGGTATATGTACACATGAAAAGGCAGACAGAACAACTCATAAAAGAGATGGTGCGAAGGATTGTGGAACGGTTTAATCCGGAGAAGGTGATTCTCTTTGGGTCTTATGCGCGGGGCACTGCCGGACCTGATAACGATGTGGATCTTCTCATTGT
>JAHFEQ010000049.1:13571-16809 GCA_023248395.1 Nitrospirota bacterium | reverse complement strand
CCATGCCGCCGGCTGAAGGGACACTTCCTCTGCCTCCGGCTGAAGCGACTATTCCGCTTCCCCCTGCTGAAGAAACTCTACCGCTACCTGCAATTGAGATTACTGCCCCGGTTCATCCTCCAAAGGAGGAGATATTCTGGATGTCCCTCCCTCCGGAAAGAAAAAAAGAGTATGTCGGTACGGATAAGTGCCGAAGCTGCCACACAGCCCAGTATACTCAATGGAACGATACTATCCATGCCAAATGGCGGCCGAGCTTTACTTCTCCGGAAAAGGCAAAGGAGGGCAGGATTGAATGTGAAGCTTGTCATGGCCCAGGCAGCCTTCATCTTGAAGATTATCAAGAGCGGCTTTTTATAACCTCGTTTGGTCCTTTATCAAGGGATACAAAGGAGGAGCAGAATGCGGTATGTCTGAAGTGTCATAATAAGGGGGGTCTGTATTACTGGAATGTAGGGGCTCATAGCAGGATGGAGCGGTGTGTTGACTGTCACCGGGTTATGGAGAAGGTATCCGAACGGTATTTGCTGAACAGGCCATCAGAGAAAGAGATCTGTCTTAAATGCCATACACAGAAAAAGATTCAAACCTTTCGCTCTCCTCACCTTTCGCAGGATGAGGCAAAAATGACCTGTTCCACCTGTCATGCGCCGCACGGATCCGACACCCCCGGACTTCTGACGGCATCCTCTGTCAATGAGAATTGTTATAAATGCCATGCAGATAAAAAAGGGCCGTATCTGTTTGATCACCTGCCTGTGCAGGAGAACTGTCTTATCTGCCACGACCCTCACGCCTCCATGAATAAAGCGCTTTTAAAGGTGCGCCAGCCATTTCTATGTCTGGAATGTCATACAAATCTCCCTAAAAACCTGCCGGGAGGTATTGAGCCGCATGATGTACTGCCGGCGGCGCCCAATAGATATACCTATAACAAGGGTTGTACAAACTGTCATCCGATGATACACGGTTCCAGGCATCCATCCGGGTCCAGGCTACAGAGATGAAAGGGCTATGAGAAAGGCATTATTGACACTCCTTATAATTTTATTTTTTTCCAGAATGGCGTATTCCCAGCAAACGGAAAAGAACCAGGGGGAGGAAAAAAGGGAGGGGGTTCCAACTCCTGCGGATGCACTGGAAGGGACATCTACGGAAGAGGTCCGGGATTCCGCACTTGAAATTTCAACCCGGTTCCAGGCAGTATCCTCAGACACAGGGTCTTCAAAGGCCAAAGAATACCGGGCCCTTCCCGAGGGTTTATATATAGACAATCTCCTGTTTTATTATGGAAATGAGACTCAGGAATTTGGAGGCGAAGTCGTAAGGGCTTACCCTCTTATGAATCTTATAGAGGATGGTCATGAAAATTTGAACTACAGGAGATATGGACTTCTTGAAGTCGGGATAGATATTCGCAAGTTCCCTCACGATTATGGCGCCGCCTCTTCCAACGATGTCTCTACTCAGCGGGATGCCTATGACCTTCTGTTGAAGTTTACTCCCGGGGACAGGCTTACCATCTCGACAAATCTATCCGTTGAAGACAGGAAAGGGAAACGGCCTCTGACCGTGGAAAGCCTTACAGGGATAGTCAGCGATCCCACAGCAATCATAGAGATTAAAGAACCTGTAGATTATACGACCACCACACTAGACCTGGGTATGGAATATAAAGACGAACTTGTTGATATACAATTAAATAATAATCTGCAGATCTTCTCAAACAGTCTCCGGGATACGGTGGTATGGGATAATCCCTATGTGGGCGGCGCCACCGGAAAGGCCAAAGTGGCTGATGACTATATAGTCCACACGCTATCATTCAGACCCTCCATTAAATTAACAGACAGCTCAAGACTTATAAACAACCTGTCCTATAGCAAGGTTACGAACAGTATCGATCTTATCCCCTTTAGTACAGGAGGCATAGGGGATACGTTCCAGCGGAATACTTTAGACTCTGATGTGAGGAGTCTTTCCTTTTCTTCAACCCTGACCACAAGGCCACTCTCTGATGTGAAACTTAACATTAAATACAGATATAATGCCTATAAGAATGACACACCAAAGATTGATGAAACACCGTCGTATGTAATGCTCGATGGAGACAGTATCAGTCTAATAAGATACCCGAGGACAGCACGGTATACGTCTTACTCTACCAAAAGTATTGGACTTGATACAACATGGTCTTTAACAAGCAGGCTGGCCTTTGATGCAGGAGTAGAAAATAAAGATACCTCACGAGGTGAGCGGGAGGTGGGCAAAGAGAATGAAAAGAGGTTATTTCTCTCGCTGCGTTCAGTGCTGTCAGATACCCTTTCTGGCAGGTTTGGATATACCTATACAAGGAGGCGGGGTGACTATGACCCTGCATATTATAAAGTCACTTATGACCCAAATCCGGCGAATGACGTTACCCAACATCCTCTGATGCGGGCCTTTGACCTCTCCGGCCTCGATTCTCACACCGTGAATGCAAGTCTTGATTATTCTCCGGTTGATGCCTTGAACCTTGGGACAACGTTGTCTCTTGTCATTACTGAACATCCCGATGTCACTATCGGGAGAAGGCATTCCCAGGGAGAATCTGCTTCCCTATATGCGCAGTATACCCCCTTTACAGGAATTCTGCTATTTTCAGAATATTTTTATGACCGCAGAGAGGTAGAAGGAGGTTACGCATGGACATTTAATAATGCACGGCCCTATCCTCAGGATCCCAATCCTTTATATTCTGATTTTACGAGCCCGGTTCAAGAGACTGTCGAAGATACAGACAATGTATATATTCTGTGTCTTAATTATGATATAGATAAATGGCTCTCTGCCACGGCACGCTACAGCAAGTATGATTTTAAAGGTACCAGCGTCAATCTTCCTGAAATTAGCAGTATGACAGACACCTATGAGCTAAACGTTTCTTACAGCCCTCATAGGAGATTCTATGTTTCAAGCTATCCACTCATCCACCTGAAGGATTTAAAGATTACCGCGGGATATTATGTGGAGAGATACCAGAGAACGGACTATGCCTTAGACAATTTCCCTGATACCGGAATAGATATATTCCTGGGGATCCATGAACCTGATTATGTCTTGCATATCTTCTCGATGTCACTTAGCCTTTATTTTTAAGGCGAATCGTATATTTTTGTGCTTGACTTATGCATTTCCTTTCGATAGAATTCTGGCTTAAATATTGGTAGCAACGGCCAGAGAGATTGACTGTAAT
>JAHFEQ010000049.1:0-13471 GCA_023248395.1 Nitrospirota bacterium | reverse complement strand
AGCAGTTATCTTTTAAACATAAAAGAGGGAAGGAGGTGAGATCGTATGACAAAGGCTGAATTTGTTGATGCAGTTCAAAAGGCAGCTAAGGGATCTACACTCAGCAAGAGAGAGACAGAAGATTTAGTCGATTGTATTTTTGATGTCTTGTGTAAATCCATCAGGAAGGATAAGAGGTTTGCCTATCCTGGATTTGGTACTTTCACAGTACGAAACCGAAAGGCAAGATCCGGCAGAAACCCGAGGACAGGGGAGACGATAAAGATCAAGGCAAGCAAGACCGTTTCATTTAAGCCCGCCCCAAAGCTAAAGAGTATGGTGTAATGATTTAGATACTTACGCGCAGAGAGGGGAGTTTGAGATTTAACATCTCGGATTCCCCTCTCTATTTTTTCCCTGAGACCTTTTGCCAATCCTCCAGAAATTTCTTGATCCCGATATCCGTGAGGGGGTGATACGCCAGCTGGAGTAATACCTTAAAGGGTATCGTCGCCACATCCGCCCCCATCATTGCGGCATCAACCACATGAAGCGGGTTTCTGATACTCGCGACGATAATCTCTGTGGAAAATCCATAATTGTCAAGCAGGGTCCGTATCTGGCCTATTAATTCCATACCCACATAGGAGACATCATCAAGCCGGCCCACAAAGGGACTGAGATACGTTGCCCCTGCCTTTGCTGCGAGGAGGGCCTGAGATGGGGAAAATATCAGGGTCATATTCGTCCTTATCCCCTCCTGGGAGAGTCTTCTCACAGCCTTTAGCCCCTCAGGCAGCATCGGTATCTTGATGACGATATTCTCGTGTATAGAACTAAGGTCCCTCGCCTCTTTTATCATACCCTCAGTATCTAAAGAGATGACCTCTGCACTGACAGGCCCATCCACTATGGAACATATCTCTCTGACAAGTTCCCGGAATTCCCTGTTTTCCTTCGAGACCAGCGAGGGGTTTGTGGTCACCCCATCAATGAGTCCAAGGCTTACAGCCTCTTTGATCTCTGCAAGATTGGCCGTGTCGATAAAAAATTTCATGAGCCCCTCCCTGTTTTAATTTTTAAATCCTAAATCCTAAACAAATTCAAAATTCCAACGACCCAAACTTCGTTTGGGTACCCCGAATGCTCAAAACAACCCGTATCCTGATAAAGTTTTGAATTTTGGTCATTTGGATTTGGAATTTGTTTAGGATTTAGAATTTATTATTTTATAAGACTTCATCCAATAACTCAACCGTATGCTTTACAGTAGCATTATATCCTGCTCTGTGCAACGAGTCTTCTATATGTATCTTGCAACCGGGGCAGCCTGTTGCCACGATTTGTGAGCCCGTCCGTTTTATATTCTCTGTCTTCCTCTCTCCTATTTCTGATGCAAGGTCATAGTGATAGAGACTGAATATACCGCCAAAGCCGCAACAGGCGTCAGCATCCTCCATCTCTACAAACTCTACAGAGGGTATAGACCTGAGTATCTCCCTTGGGGACTGATCTATGCCAAACCCCTTTTTAAGATGGCAGGGATCATGGAATGTCACACGCTGCCGCTCCCCTTTGAACAGTGCCTTATTTTCAGAATCTGTAAACTCACCCTGAGATGCTGAAACAAGTTCAGCATGACGGGAAACGATAAATTCATGGATATCCATAATCCTCCCTGAAAACTCTTTTACCTTCTCAAAGTGACCATTTAATGACTGGTTAAGTAACACGGGATATTCCTTTTTGAGTGTATGTCCGCAGGTTGCACAGGATACAATAATGGCCTCAACATTTAAAGAAGAAAATATCTCTATATTTTTCAGCGCCACCTTCCTGGCCGTCTCTATGTCCCCAAGGGATTGGAGCGGACTCCCGCAGCAATATTGCCCTCCTGGTATAAGGACATCGTAACCCAGTTTATTCAGTACGCTTAGGGTTGCCCGGCCAATATTCTGGGTGCTCAAGTCTATCACGCATCCCGGGAAAAAGGCGACAACACCTTTTGGCCTTTGATGCATCGTCTTTACCACTTCAGGAAATTGGGAAGTCAGTGATGGCCCCCCTGCCGCAGGAAGTTTCCGTTTTATATTATTTTTTACAAAGGGGATGAGATGAATCAACGGGCCTTTCACTGGCAACCCATCATATATTTTTAAAAGTAATGCAGAAGACCTGACAAGGATCGGAAGAGGCCACCTGAGCCCCACGACCCATTTAGAAGCAATCTTTTCAATGAGGTTCAATCCCCTTGTCTTAGCAATCTGGGCCTTCGCAGCAAATATGATATCCCCGATCTTAACCCCGCTTGGACAATTGACATCACAGGTAAGGCACCCGATGCAAGAGGTTATAGATTCTTTAAGTCTACCGGAGGGTTCAATACGGCCATCTAAGGCGGCCCTTACCAGCGTCAGCCTTCCCCGCGCCACCATCGTCTCATCTTTAGTAATCATGAAGGTAGGACACCCTGCCATGCAGGCACCACACTTGATGCATTTGGAGATCTCATCTTTGAGTGGAGTTAAGTATGTGTATGCCTTTTCTGCCATCTTACTTCTTACCTCTAACGCAGGCTAAAGCCTGCGACTACCTCTTACCTGACTAAGATATCTCTTAGAAGCCTCCCTGTATATGATCTTTCTTCCTTTGCCACATCCTCGGGTGTACCGCATGCGACAATTTCCCCGCCGCCATCACCCCCCTCTGGCCCGAGGTCTATAATATAATCCGCATTTTTTATCACATCCGGATGGTGTTCAATGACAACAACACTATTTCCAGCATCAACCAGCCTGTTTAACACATCCAGCAGTTTTTGGATATCCGCAAAATGGAGCCCTGTGGTAGGCTCATCCAGGATATAGAGGGTCCTGCCTGTCGCACGCCTTGAGAGCTCTTTTGAGAGCTTCACCCTCTGGGCCTCCCCACCCGAAAGGGTAGTTGCTGCCTGTCCGAGCTTTATATAATCAAGTCCAACGTTTCTTAGAGTCTCTAATTTGTGTCTGATCACAGGAATAGGCTCAAAAAATTCTATACCCTGAGCCACAGTCAAATCTAATACCTCCGCAATATTCTTCCCCTTGTATCTTATATCGAGGGTCTCCCGGTTGTATCTCTTCCCTTTACATACCTCACACGTTACATAGACATCCGGAAGAAAATGCATCTCTATCTTTATCAGCCCATCCCCCTGACAGGCCTCACACCGGCCGCCCTTGACATTAAAGCTATATCTGCCAGCCCTGTAACCCCTCACCCGTGATTCCGGCAGCTGTGCAAAGAGGTCACGGATATAGGTGAACAGCCCCGTGTATGTCGCAGGGTTCGACCTGGGAGTCCTTCCGATAGGGGACTGGTCTATATTGATTACCTTGTCAAATTCCTCAATGCCGAGGATGGCCCCGCATCCTTCATAGGTTCGGGATCCCCTGAAGAGCCTGTTGATGAGATTTTCATAGAGGACTTCAAACAGCAGGGTACTCTTCCCGGAGCCTGAAAGCCCTGTAATGGCCGTAAACAACCCCACCGGGATAGAGACATCAATATCCTTGAGGTTGTTTCTCCTGGCACCCTTAATGGTTAAATATCGTGTGGGCCTTCTATGGCGTTTTGGGAGTGATATCGTAAGCTCATGTGCCAGGTAACGGCCGGTCAGGGAGTTCTTATCTTTTATGATCTCTCCGGGTGTCCCCAATGCAACAATCTCTCCTCCATGCACACCGGCGCCTGGCCCCATATCGATCACATAGTCAGACTCCCTGATTGTCTCCTCATCATGCTCGACTACAAGAACGGTATTCCCAAGGTCCCGGAGTCTTTTTAGTGTCGCCAGGAGCCGCACATTATCCCTCTGGTGCAGGCCGATACTCGGCTCGTCTAATACGTAGAGCACCCCCACAAGGCTTGACCCTATTTGTGTGGCAAGTCTTATGCGTTGTCCTTCCCCGCCTGAAAGGGTGGATGCCTCCCTGTCGAGCGTCAGATAATCAAGACCGACGTTGGACAAAAAGTGGATTCGCTCCCTGATCTCTTTAAGTATCCGCTCTGCGATGAATGCCTCGCGTTTGGTAAGCTTCAGAGCGCCAAAAAAGTGGACTGCAGATTTGACAGAGAGTTTTGTGATCTCAGCAATCGACCTCCCGTCGATCTTCACGGCAAGGGCCTCTTTCTTAAGCCTCTTCCCATTACAGGAAGGACATACGATATCCGCCTCTTCTTCATATCCAATCCGGATACCCAATCCATCACAGTCGGGGCAGGCCCCATGCGGGCTGTTAAATGAGAAGACCCGCGGGGTAAGCTCCGGATAGCTTATACCGCAATCGATGCAGGCAAGCCTCTCGCTGAACAGGATATCCCCGCCATCGATAGGATTGATGACCACTACGCCATCTGCCAGTCTTAATGCAATATCAATAGAATCTGCCAGTCTCTTCCTTAACCTCTCCTCCAAATCCCTTTTTAGTATAAGACGGTCGATCACGATCTCTATGGTGTGCTTTTTATTCTTGTCCAGGGCAATCTCTCTTTCTAAGTCAATGACCTCACCATCGATCCTCGCCCTGACAAATCCCTTACTCCTCATCTCTGCGAATTCTTTTCTATATTCACCCTTTCGCCCTCTGACAATCGGGGACAGGATCTGAATCCTTGTCCCTGAAGGAAGGGATAGGACCTTATCCACCATCTGCTGGACTGTCTGGGCTGTGATCTCCTTTCCGCACTGATAGCAGTAAGGGTGTCCTGTGCGGGCAAAGAGCAATCTCAGATAATCATAGATTTCGGTGATGGTGCCAACTGTAGAGCGGGGATTCCTGCTGGTTGTCTTCTGCTCTATAGATATGGCCGGTGAGAGTCCCTCGATAGAATCCACATCCGGTTTGCTCATCTGCTCTAAGAACTGTCTGGCATAGGTAGACAGCGACTCTACATACCTTCTCTGTCCTTCTGAATAGATCGTATCAAAGGCGAGAGAGGACTTGCCGGAACCGCTCAGACCGGTAATGACTACAAACTTATCCCGCGGGATAACCACATCGATATTCTTGAGATTGTGTTCCCTGGCCCCCTTGATGATAATGCTCTGTTGTTCCATATTTAATTTATAAATTGATTACAGAGATTTCAGAAATGATTACGGAGATTATCGCTGTAATCTGACTTTATTAATCTTTGTAATCTATTTCTATAATCACCGTAATCCTATAGTATTTATTCTAACACAGCATTAGCTAAAATGCATGCCCCAGCGTGAAGTGTGCCAGGCACTGGTCCTCTCCCACTTCCCTGTCTAATTTACATCCTACATCTAACCTGAGAGGCCCTACGGGGGTATCATAACGTATTCCTGCGCCTGCGGTTGACCTGACCTCTGCTATGTCAAACTCTTCCATCTTCCTCCAGACATTACCGCTGTCTGCAAAGGCTACCATACCAAGGCCCTTGAAAAGTGGAAACCTTATCTCCCCATTGATCACCATCATCATATTGCCCCCTGTAGGGCTCCACTTTTCTCCATCAAAGATAATGGTCTTCCCTGGTATCCCCAGCCTCTCCTGATCGTAGCCACGGACGCTGCTCCTGCCGCCCACAAAGTATCTTTCAAATATGGGGACTTCTGTCGATTTCCCGAAATTCCAGGCCACGGCCCCGCGCACTGAAAAGGCAAAGACTACCTTTGCTACAGGCGGATAGAAGAAACTGCCCTGTAAGTTAACTTTTGCAAACTGAGGTCTTGAGCCTATCAGCTGTGCGGCCTCCCTGAAGGCAATACTATAGAACGCCCCTTTTGAAGGGTTAAACGGGTCATCCCGTCTATCGATAATAAGAGACGGATTGATGGTAGCAACCTCTACCTTTCCTGTATCTTCCGGTGTCAGTATGGCCTCTGCACTGACATCTGAGAGTTTTACATCCTCATACTGATACATCAGGGAACCTTTCACATAGTCGCTGAAACTCTTATCGACACCCGTGGCCAATCCGAAGGTACGCCGGCTGAAACTCCTCTTGTCCTCAATCTGATCCACTATATTAAACCTTGCATCCATCTGATAGCCAAGGACCCACGGTTCTTTATAGCCAAGACCATATTTTTGTTCAATAGAACTACCCTCAGCCCTTAAATTGATCTGGCGCCCGGTGCCAAAAAGGTTTCTGTAGGATGCCTCTACCATTCCCCTTAATTTCTCTACATCTCCGTAACCGATACCAAATTCCACACTGCCCGGATAACCCTCTTCTACCTTCAGAGACATGTCTTTCGTATGTTCTTTGACCTCAGGGTCAATGGGCTCCAATTTAATGCCCCTGAAGATGCCCAGATTTAAGAGCCTTCTCTGACTTCTGAGTATGTTCTCATAGCTGTACAGATCGCCTTCCCTTATAAGTAATTCCCGCCTGATCACGTACTCCTTCGTAAAGGAGTTTCCACTTACATATATATTGCCTATGTAAACAGGCTTATCCTCCGTGATGATATAATCTATCATGACCTCTTTTTTGTCAGGGCTGGATCGGGTCTTTAAGTCTACTGAGGCGTAAATATACCCCTTCCGGACATAAAAGGACTGAATGTTATAAAGGTCATCTGTCACCTGAGATTCATTGTAAGGCTGCCCCTCTTTCGATTTTATATGGGCCATGATCTCAGAGGTGTTGAACGTATCATTCCCCTCTGCCTGTATCTTTGTGACAAACGTCTGTATCCCCTCTTCAACCGTTATATCGATGCTTAAGGTTTTATCCTCCTCATTAAATGTGATATGAGGTGAGATCTTTATCTCAAGAAAACCGCTGTTCTTATAGAGGATCGTAATCTCTTTGATGTCTTCTCTCAAGGGATCCTCGATGAGGAATTTCTTCTCTCTGATATCAAGATACTCCCTCAATATTTTTTCACTAAAATAATGATTCCCCTTAAACTCAATTTCCCGTATCGTCACAGGAAAACCTTCTGTTACCCTGAAGATAATTTTGAGATCCTTATTGTCATACTTATCTGTGCGGTGCGCGACCGTTGCAAAATAATAGCCATTTCCCCGGTAATATTGTGTTAATCTGTCTGCAGATTCATCCAGGACAGACGTGTCAATGGCCCTCTCTTTCCATATCAGGAGCTCTTTCTTCAGGATTTCGGGGTCCATCACCCCGACACCCTCAAACAAAACCTCTATATGGGGTCCCGCCTCTATTGAGATGGTGACTAAGACCTCTCCCTTTTTCCCGTCGTAGAGCAACTCAGGCGGACTTATAAGGACCTTGAGGTAACCCTTATCCGCATAATGCCTCTCAAGGGCCTTGATGCCCTGGTCCATATCCCTCTCACTATAATAGTCTCCTTTATGGATCTTCATGATCGATCCCAATTCCTCAACAGGCCAGATCGTTTCCCCCTGAAATACAATATCCGCTATGGTTATCCTCTTCCCTTCATCGATAGTAATTAATAATCCTGCCTCCTGGCTCTTCTCTGCAGGGACGATCTCAATCTGCACCGAGACATCAAAGAATCCAAATCTTCTATAGAGGTCTAAGATATGATTCCTCGCTTCGGCGATCACGCCCTCTGTCAGATCATCCCCACGGTTTAAGCCTGTAACAGATTTGAGTCTCTTTGTTGAAAAGTAATCATGTCCTTTTATCCTGATATTGCCTGCTTTGATCTTCCCGATAAATGTGTATTGAATCCCCACCCCGTCTCCCTCGGCATAGGCCTCTATGATAATATCTATAAAGAGACCCTTTTGATAGAACGATGTACTGCATTCCTTTACGGCATGCATCGAAAACAAATCTCCCTTCTTCAGGCCGCACTCCCTTTCAATATCCTTATCTGTAATGCCTGCAGTGGAAACAGTTTTAATGGAGTAGATCTTTTGACCAACAAAGGCGCTCAGGTTATCCTGAGGATAGGCTCGTGTCGAGAAGAGCGCTATAAAAAGGAGTGCAGCCAGTAGATGCAGATGGGCGTTTTTCAGGGTAATCCATATCATCTAAACTCGAACCTGAACTTAATATCCCCGCTCATCCTCCCCTGCTCATCTCTTTTGCCAACGATATAGGCATTCTTCCCAAGGAAGTACTCTAATTTAATTAACTCCTCTATCGTCGTAATTCCAGTCGTATAGGTTACATAAAGTCTTTCATCCAACAATCTCTTGCCTACGGTAAGGCGTGCCCCTTCAGAGGCCGTTGAGCTTGAATAATACGGGTCTACCTGGAACCGGTCTATCTTTATAATATCCTGCAATGTATTCTCTATCTTTTCCTGTATGGGGGCAGCAAGGAATGCCGTGGCCTCTACAGTACCCACCTCTTTCATGGTCTCTGCCGTCTCGGCTGCGGTCTGCCCCACGGTCAGAAGCGCAAGGATATCCGTCTCACTCAGCTGGGGATCAGAGTTTAATGACAGGGTAAACCGATCCACGGTCCCTGAGAGCCTCAGATCAATACGGTACCCCCTAACCTCTGTCGTGGCATGGATATCCATCACGGGTCTTATGGTATCAGGGCTGATGAAGTCTGCGGTTGCTGAGATCACCTTAAAGGGATTCCTGCTAAAGACAAAGGTGCCATCCTCTGCCTCAATCCTGCCGAACAGAAGGGGATGATCGATCGTACCCCTTAATACAAGATCGACCTCGACAGGAAGTTTTGCAAGATTATTGTTTATCCAGATCTCCTTCTTCCCGCCGATGTGGATGTTAAGCTCCGTATTACCGAAGAATGGTACAGGCTGGTCTATCCTGGCCTTTTTCCTCTGAAGCTCAAGGACCAACGTCCTGATATTCAGTTTTTTTTCATAGGATGCCTTTCTGATACGTAGCTCCCCTTTAAGACCTTTAGACTTCGGATTACCTTGCAATATGAGTGTGCCGTCTATCCTCGATTCAAGCCCCTCCGGATATCGAAACACGGCATCGGCAACCTCAAGGGCAAATCCGAACTCCTTTATGGCAAACTCCTCTATCGCAACCTTTCCTGACCCATTAACCGCGCCTCCCCCTATCATACCGTTCAACGACTCTAAAACGATCTCACGGCCATTGAAGAAAATCGATACATTGGCACCCTCCAGGGTCTGTCTCAGGGTTGAACTCCTGATAGTGCCATCCTTCACCGCCAGTCCCCCCTGTATCGATGGGTTTTCCATACCACCGCTGATCAGAAAGGCTACAAAGGCCTTTCCTTTGCTATAGTTAATCTCCGGCGTCAGGAGGGTCAGCAATCTTAAGTCGGCCTCCCCATTCACGAACACATTCACATCACCATGCGGGATTACCCCCCCTATGATACCGAGGGATGTCCCTTCCCCCTTAAACCTGACAGAATCAAAGGTAAACCTGTGTTCTTCATAACTGAGATGGATCTCTCCATCATTCTCTACCCTGTAATCACCATAGATGCCTGTCACATGAGTCAGAACAGTCCTTGCCTGCAGGGTGTTCAGATCTATCAGTCTCCCTTTTATCACGGTCTCTCCAACAGCATTAACAGTAACATCATTCGCTATAGAAGGCCTGAACAGAGTTAAGAGGGGCTGGATACTGCTATCCTCCATGTGGATCGTCACAGTAAAGGGGGCCTCCCGGTTCCATGTAGCACGACCATCATAGTGCATAGAGAGGGCCTCTCCCTTGACATCGACCGCCTCTCCATTCTTTGACACCGAAAGCCGTGCAAGGCCAGTATCCGCATCCTTTATAAACAGGTGGGGGATCTCTACCTTCGCCTCTATAACAGGATCGACCATTTTGCCGCTGCCTGCTATCTTAAATGTCCCTGCACCCTTAAATAAAGAGGTCTTCGCCGACAGTATATCGATATTCTCTACGCTAAACTGTTCTGAGGCCATATCGGCACGAAACTCCCCCCCGGATTCCCCCCTGAACCCAATCCATCCGGTCCCCACCACACCCTCTTTCCCGCGTTCCGCCTTCACCCTGTCGAACAGGACCTTATCCCTTGTCAGGGTGACAGCCACATAACCGCTATCAAAGGCCTGTCCATAGGCAGAGCCCTCTGAAACATTCAGTTCAGCAGTCCCGAGGAAGTCTTTCCCATCGCCGCTAAATGTGAGCCTTCCGCCTGCCTTCATCACCAATGGGAGCCTCCGGTAAAATATGGCAACAACATCCTTTGGAGATCCTTCACGGATATCCGCCTGGAGGTCAAAGTACGGGTCATGAAGTCCCGGCGAGCGGAAGTGTATATTACCAAAGATACTATAGACAGCGTTCTCACGCCTGAAAGAGACCGGCTGTAAGTAAAGGGTGTCCTCCGAGAGTTTCAGGTCCGCTGTTATGGAATCAAAGGCGACATCCCCGACCGTTCCCTCTGGCATCATCACGACACCGCTGACTTCAGGTTTATCAACAGTACCAGAGATCTCACCACTAAGAGATGCAAAACCATGCAGTGGGAATCGCGGGATGTTTAAATAGGCAGCAATATCCGTTAATTCTCCTGTAATCCCGGCACTGACATCAAGCCCCTTCCTTATTTCACCGGATAAGGCAAACTTCTGATCGCCATCCTCGTATTTTATCCACCCCTTCCCTTCTAAACTACGACCTGCTACCTGCTCGCTGCTACCTGACAGGTCTCCCCGGGCATTTATTTCAGCGCTTATCTCAGCATCTTCCCTGGTGTGCGTCCGGAGGCCGGGCCTATAGCGGTTTACAATCTCATAGGGTCTGAGACCGGTCCCTTTCAGGACGGCATGGAATGATGGAATCGCTTCTTTCAAGCCTACTTCGATGCTTCCCTCTATCCGTCCATTTAGAACTTCACTCTTAAAATCAGACAGGCTGAAGAGATTTTCCTGATAAGAGATATCCCCCTCTATGCTGCCATACTTAATACTGTCGTAGGACAAATCTTCAACAGTAACTCTACCCTTTACAACAGGCAAGGCAAGGCTCCCTTTCACCCCGCCAGCGAACATGATCTTCCCCTGAAGATCTTTTGGGTCAGGAAGGTAGCCGGTGATATCCGTAAGAGAGAGGGCTACGTTCCCATTCAGGTCGAGAGAGCCGTCACCGTGTATCTCCCCGCCTGCATGTAACTCAGTTCCTGTAGGTGAGAGGATATTAAGGTCTGTCACCTTCATGGTCTTCAGAGCCCTGTCTTTTATGTCAATGGCTACACCCCCTTTTATCTTTAAACCCTTCCGTAACATCTTTTGGTCCTGATAGTCACCGATTGCAGAGAAGTCTCCTCTACCCCTCTTTTCCTTCAAGTCAGGCATAATCCGGGCATGGACATTTTTAAAGTTGATAGATCTAACGCTAAGCTGGTCATCGTACTGGATACGTCCATTAGCAATATCGATCCTGTCTATTGTAACATGCCAGGCAGGGGCTTCTCTTTTAGGGAACAGGCCTTCAAGATTCGTTGTGCCACCCGGATATCTGATGACTGACAGGATAGGGTCCGTGAACGTGATATCGTTAATCAGGATGATCTTCTCGCTTAATTTATTCAGGCCCAGGTATATTCTGACGACCTTTGCCTTTAATAAAACCCCCCCCCGCTTCCTGTCACTGAAGACGACATTATTCAGCTGCCAGTAAAAGGGGCGTATGTTGACCCGGCTGTCAGAAAACGCTATCTTGCGGCCAATCTCATATTCGATACGAGAGATGACCTTTTGTTCGATGATATTGGCAAAGTAATGACGTTGAAAAAATAATATGGAAGCAGCTACCACCAATGAGACAAGGACAAGAAAGGCTATGATCGCGAGCTTTCTCCTCAAACTGTCTCCTCTTTATTATGACTTCTTTGAGGCCATCTCCACATATCTCATACGAAGGGCATACAGGATATTCTTTATCAACTGCTCTTCATCTTGCGTAAGATTCCCCCTGGTCTTCTCTTCGAGGAGGGAAATAATATCTATCGTCTCTTTTGCCAGAGGGAGAGAGACCATCTTTTCTTCAGTGACAGGGTCGGGTTCCTCACCCAGGTGGATAAAGGCCGATCTCCCAAGGGAAAAGATAAAGGATGCGAAATTGATCTCAGCCGGCAGGGCATGCGGGTACTCCGCATGAGAGCGTTCCTGATGCTTTGCGTCAGTCTTCTCTTCCTTACTTTTGGCCTCTTTTTGGGGTTCTTCCGCCCCCTCCTTAAAGCGCCTCTTATCCTTGACTGTAAAAGACTCCTCTTCCTCCATCTTTGATCACCTCCCGGATATAGTTTTTTATCATAAACAGGTATCAAAAGCAAGGTATCGATGAACAACTCCACATATCTGTTGACACTACTACAGTAACATCTCATAATTAGTCAAAGGTATCCTTATGTCTAAGAATTTCGACAGGCTTGTGGAGATTATGGGACGGCTCCGGGGGGAGGATGGATGTCCCTGGGATAGAAAGCAGACCAGGGAGTCTTTGAAACCGTATCTCATCGAAGAGGCCTATGAGGTTCTGGAGGCGATTGATGAAAAGGATGCAAAGAAATTAAGAGAAGAGTTAGGAGATCTCCTGTATCAAATCTTGTTTCACGCACAGATCAGCAAAGAGGGGGGAGAATTTGATATTGAGGATATCCTGACCACGAGCAGTGAGAAGATGGTCCGGCGCCATCCCCATGTCTTTGGAGATGTGAAGGCAGAAAATGCTGAAGAGGTATTAAGACAGTGGGAGGCCATAAAAAAGACAGAGAAGGGGGAAGAGAGGAAATCGATCATGGAGGGTGTTCCAGCGCACCTCCCTGCCCTCCTGCGGGCGCACCAGTTACAGGCAAGGGCTGCAAGGGTAGGGTTTGACTGGGAGCATGTGGATCAGGTCTTTTCAAAGGTAAAAGAGGAGATGACGGAATTTGAGGAGGCCTTCAGGTCGAAAGACCGGCAGGAGATGGAGAGCGAGCTCGGGGATCTGCTGTTTGCTCTTGTAAATATCGGACGGTTTATTGAGGTTAACCCTGAAGATGCCTTACGCAAGTCTATCAGCAGGTTCATCTCAAGGTTTAGATATATAGAAGAGGAAATAGCCAAACAGGGCTGGGAATGGGGTGAAGTCTCTTTGGAAGAGATGGAGATGCTGTGGCAGGAGGCGAAGAGGTTGGAGAAGAATAGACGTGAGTAGCTTGAAGATATTTTACAGGCCTATTAAAGTTGCCATCGCCTGTATTCTATTGTTCTCAGGCCTGTGTGGCTTGTCCGCTTCAGCCCAGAGGCAGGTCTATGTAGCCAGATATGATGGTGTTATTAATCCTGTCGCTGGAGAATATATTGAACAGGTGATAAAAAAGGCTAATGATGACCATGCGATCGCCCTCTTAATTGAACTGGATACCCCGGGGGGGCTTGACGAATCCATGCGGGATATTGTGAAGGAGATCAGCAACTCTGCCGTCCCTGTGATTGTCTATGTCTCTCCTCCGGGGGCCAGGGCGGCTTCAGCCGGCGTATTTATCACCCTCTCTGCCCATATTGCAGCAATGGCTCCTGGAACAAATATCGGTGCAGCCCACCCGGTTG
>JAHFEQ010000048.1 GCA_023248395.1 Nitrospirota bacterium | reverse complement strand
TAAGCCTTGCAAAGGACTCCTGTTCTGCTAATCCGGACGGCCCTGTCGCGAGGGCCTTGTAAACATCTTCGGGTGTGAGTGCCTGTATCGCCATTTAAGTATTATTTGAAATGCACGAGCATCACATCACAGGGGGTATCCCGTAAAATCCCTTCTACAGGATTCCCGGAGACCACCCTTCTGAGTATATTCCTCGTGGTGGCCCCAACGATGATGAGGTCATATTTATGGTGTGACGCCTCTGATATGATCTCCTCACGCGCATTTCTGCCGGTAACAATCTTCTCCGCCATACTGATTTCACGCCTGCGCAGTTCACTGATAAATGAAACAAGCCTCTTTTCCGCTGACTTTATCAAACTCCCCTTTTCTGACGTATCTAACCTTTTGATACGCAGCGCTGTCAATTCGATGACATGGAATACAGTGATCCTGGAATCGAATTTATGACTGAGGGCCTCTGTGATATCCGCACGTTCCTGATCCTTGTAGCCATCACCGATGACAGGGATAAGAACCTTTCCAGGCCTGATCGAGCGGCCTGGATGGGTGATCTTTAACCCGGCCACACTGCACGGGAGCTTAGACATCAGGGCACTGGTAACGGAACTGGCAAAAAGACGCCGGTCTCTGTGAGGTCTTCTTGTCGATACGATGACAAGGTCTATCCTGTTATCCCTTACAAATCGGTCTATGGCAGAGACGACATCCCCTTTCAAGAGGACCCCCTCGATATCTATCCCTGCATCTCTCGCTTCATCCAGTATCTTCACAACCGAGTTCGTGGCAACTTTCTCCTCCAGTTCCCCCATCCCTTCTGTGATGACGGTAGCAACAAAAAGCTTTGAGTTGAATGTCTCTGCAAGGGAAAAGGAATATCGCGCGGCAATGCTGGCGTGAAATGACCCGTCAACCGCCACGAGGATCTTTTTGAAGGGATGGTAAGGCATGTGATCTATGTTATAATAAATCAGAATGATAATCCACTGTCCTGTATGCCATCACAAGCTCCCCCAAATTTCTGTAGACTTAAGAAAGGGGCATAGGATATAATTTGCAACATGCAGACGATTGAAGAGTTTAAGAATGTCTATCTTATCACAGAGCAGGACATCGAAAACCTGATGTTCGCCAAAGGGCTTATGGAAAAGCATCAGGAGGATTTTATTTCCAAGTTCTATGATTACCTTCTCAGATTTAAGGACACCCCCAATTTCCTCCCTGATGAGGAAACGATTTCCAGACATAAGGAAAAGGTGAAGTTTTGGTTTATTAGGCTATTTGAGGGGAATTACAATGAGGAGTATCTTAGACACCTGCACAAAGTAGGGGCGGTCCATGTCAAGATAGGACTTCCCTGCCATTACGTGAACGCGTCCATGAGCTTTGTCCGGAGGTACTGTTTCAGGATACTCACGGATGAGTTTGGCTGCAGCACACATCGGGACGCGGTTGTTACCTCCATGGATAAGATTATTGATTTAAACCTGGATGCCATGACGATCTCTTATCATGAAGAAGAGCTCAGGGCATACGTATTGCCGCGAAAACTTGAATATAATCTGATCGAATTTGCAAGACGGTTTGCCTTCAGTGTGGACATTCTTCTTCTTTTAGTACTGATGCTTACATCACTCTTCGTTCTGGGATTCGTCGGCTATGAAATCTATAGCATAGGGACTGGAGAGACAAACATCGAGACAGGAATCCTTAAGATCCTCGGTACATTATTGATGATATGGGCGATTGGTGAACTCCTGAGCGCCGAGATCCATCACCTGCGGGGCGGTAAATTTGCAGTCACTGCCTTTCTGACACTGGCTATTGCAGCCGTCATCCGGAAGATCCTCATTGCCACACTTTCTACAGAGAAGATAGCGGACATCCTGACTCTCGGAGGCATCGTCCTTGCCCTTGGTGCGGTCTACTGGCTGATAGGTCATAGCGAGAAGAGTTAGTTAAACACTCAAAAAAAGCCCAGGTGCAAGGAAGGACAAGGGTTCGAGCCGAGGCGTACTTCCTGTACGTTGAGGCGAAGAACCCGCAGTACTGACGCCGCAGATGGGCTTTTTTTGAGTGTTTAACTTAGTCCCGGTCTATCTGGGCCTTCTGAAGTCGGCCTGAGAAGTCTCTGTAGATCACCTTCCATTTTGTGTAAGCATCAAGCGCACCGCCGCGTCCTCCTGCCTCCCGCGGTCCCATCCCTGTATGTTTTGTCCCGCCAAAGGGGAGTTGTATCTCTGCCCCTATGGTAGAGGCATTGATATAGACGATCCCCGTATCCAGGTCCCGCTCTGCAATCGCACTCTTATTGACCTCCTGTGTGTATATGGCAGAGGAGAGGCCATAGCGGGTCCCATTGACGATTTTGATCGCCTCATCCAGATCCTTTGCCTTAATGATACAGACCACAGGCCCGAATATCTCCTCCTGGGCTATCCTCATCTCAGGATCTACATCGATAAACAGGGTAGGTTCTATAAAGAATCCCTTGGCACATTCACCTTCTGTAAAAGGTTTCCCCCCGAGGATGAGTTTAGCCCCCCCTTTCTTCCCTGCCTCGATATAGTCCAGGATCTTCTTAAACTGAGACTCATTGATCACAGGCCCTACGTCCGTGGTCTTCTTCAGACCGTTACCTAACCTGAGTCTTGAGGCGGCTCCTTTAAACATAGTGACAAACTCCGGATAGACTGCCTCATGCACGACGAGCCGGCTGGCGGCTGTGCAACGCTGGCCGGTTGTGCCGAATCCGCCCCATATGGCCCCTTCAACAGCCAATTCTAACCTGGCGTCCTCCAGGATGATAATGGCATTCTTGCCGCCCATCTCCGCTGAGATGTGTCTGTGAATTCCACCGCACAGCCCCTCTAAGTGCTCACCCGTATCACAGGAGCCGGTGAATGAGACGGCATCGATGCCGGGGTGAGTGGCGAGATACTCCCCGACATCCTGACCTGAACCATGGACAAGGTTGAGTACGCCCCGTGGAACCCCCGCTGCCTCAAAGATCTCTACAAGCCTCGTTGCACACACAGCGGTATCTCTTGAGGGTTTTAAAACGACGGTGTTTCCTGCCACGAGTGCCGGGCATATCTTCCATGCCGGTATGGCAATAGGGAAATTCCAGGGTGTGATCAGTGCAAAGACCCCGATGGGGACTCTTATGGATTTGGCATCTTTACCGGGTAATTCAGAGGGGACTGTCTCGCCTGATAGTCTTCTCCCTTCACCCCCCATATAGTAGGCCATGTCAACAGCCTCCTGAACATCACCAAGTCCCTCAGGCAGCACCTTCCCCATCTCACGCGTGACAAGTTGACCCAGGGACTTCTTCTCCTTTGACAGAAGTTCTGCGGCACGATATAAAATCTCCCCGCGATGTGGCGCTGGCAGAAGAGACCATTGTTTATAAGCCCCTCTTGCGGCATCCACCGCCCTGTCGATATCCCTGCGGGATGATCGGGTAACTACCCCCACGACATCGTCTTTCCTGGCCGGATTGATGCTTTTAAATGTTCCATTATCCTGTCCTGTGACCCATTTTCCGTTTATAAAATTCTTAATGATCTCTGCCATGGCGTCTCCCTCCTTCTGTTTATAGGATTCCAGAGATTTTTTAGAAGATTCCAGAGATTAATCACTGGAATCTTTCACGACATTTCTGTAATCAATCTTTATTAAAAGTATACCTTTATTTACCAGAACTCAAGTCCCATTGCAAATGTTTCATCTTGCTTTTTCTCTGCGTTTTCATTAGAGTGTCTAAAAACACAGGGGGAGGGAACAGACAGTGGAATTTGATAGAAAAAGGCCACTCCATATAGACAAGGAATCAGTCAGGGTGATTGTACTGACGCATCACTATAAGATCATCGGGGATATGTATATCCCCAAGGCTGGGCGGCTTTCTGATTATCTTAATAAGACCCTTGCCGGGGCTGAGACAGACATATTCATTCCCATTACCAATGCGGAGTGTTTTTCCGTGATGGACGGACAACTAAAGTACATTGCAGAGTTCATCTCACTTAATAAGAACCACATCCACATGATATTTCCTTACAAGGGCAAATAGAAAATGGTCATCGGTGTGCCTAAGGAGATAAAGGATAATGAGTACAGGGTTGCCATTGTCCCCTCGGGTGTAAAGATATTGACAGGGTATGGACACACGATACTGATCCAGAGCAAGGCCGGTATCGGGAGTGGAATCCCTGATGAAGAATATCAGGCCGCCGGTGCGTTGATAGTACCCTCTGCTGAAGAGGTCTTCGTTAAGTCAGATATCCTTATTAAGGTCAAAGAGCCGCTGCCACAGGAATATCCCCTCCTTCGGACGGGTCAGGTGCTTTTCACATTCCTGCACCTGGCCTCAAACCGGTCTCTGACCGAAATGCTTATGGGAAGTGGCGTTGTGGCAATCGCCTATGAAGCAGTCCAGCTTGAGGATGGCACCCTCCCTATCCTGATCCCCATGAGTGAGATTGCAGGACGTATGGCGCCCATCATGGCGACCTTCTATTTGCAGGAGAGCCAGGGCGGTTCCGGGGTCCTGGTCAGTGGCGTCCCCGGCGTCACATCAGGTAAGGTGACAATCCTTGGTGCGGGTACTGTTGGACAAAATGCCGCAAGGATTGCCGTGGGTTTGGGCGCCAGGGTTGTCATACTTGACAGGGATTTCAGGCATCTGACGCATGTTGATACTATGTTTGATGGCAGGATAACGACCATCGCATCCAATGAAAATAGTATCGAAGAAGAGGTGAGTTCCTCTGACATTGTTATAGGCGCTGTCCTGATCCCCGGTGCACGGGCCCCCTTTCTTGTCAGAAAGGAATTGATCTCAAAGATGAGAAAGGGGTCCGTCATCGTCGATGTCTCTATTGATCAGGGTGGATGTATTGAGACCTCAAGGCCAACTACCCATTCAAAACCAATTTTTGGAGTAGAGGGGGTCACGCACTATTGTGTTGTGAACATGCCAGGAGCATTTCCAAGGACGTCGACCTTTGCCTTGTGCAATGTAACGATACCGTACATCGTAACACTTGCGAATCTTGGATGGCAGGGGGCATTGAAAGAGGATAAGGGACTGGCAAGGGGGCTGAATGTTGTTGATGGTAAGATAGCGCATCCGGCAGTAGCCACAGCATTTGGATTGAAATATGAACCCTTTCAGTGAAGGTTCATTATATTGACAATGATATTGGCCTCCATTATGATAAGGAACTGAGAAGGATAACCTGTGATCAGATCACATTAGAAATTGACGCTCAAAAATGCTCAGGTGCAAGGAAGGACAAGGATTTGAACCGAGGCGTACTTCCTGTACGTTGAGGCTCAAATCCGCAGTTCTGACGCCGCACGACCCGTTGCAATTGCCTTCGGCGCAACGGGTACCCCGCATTTTTCAGCGTCAGTCAATTATCGGGGCGTAGCGCAGCCTGGTAGCGCACATCGTTCGGGACGATGGAGTCGGAGGTTCAAATCCTCTCGCCCCGACCAGTAGTCGTAAAAAAAAAGGAAAATATCATGGGCAAAAAGGAAGTGAAAAAAATAAAAGATATTTCTCAGGCCTCTGAGGAAGAAGAGAAAGAAGAGATTGAAGAAAAGGCTGATACAGAAGGGCCGGACACAGAGGAGTATGTAGAGACTGCTGAACTTGCGGAAGAGGTGAAGGAGGTAGCATCAGAAGCTGAAGAGGAAGCAGAAGAAGAGGAAACGGGGCCAGCAGTAGAATTAGATGTCATTAAATCATATCTGCATGAGATAAGTCATGCTTCATTGCTGACCTTTGAGGATGAGCAAAGACTTGCGATAGGAATTGCCCAGGGAGATGATAAGGCCCGGCAGCGGATGATAGAGGCGAATCTGCGGCTTGTTGTCAATATAGGGAAGAGATATCTGAACAGAGGGCTTCCTTTGGCGGATATTATCGAAGAGGGTAATATAGGCCTTATGAAGGCAGTAGAGAGATATGATCATACGAAAGGTTTTAGATTCAGCACCTATGCATCCTGGTGGATAAGGCAATCCATCGAAAGGGCAATTATTAATCAAACTAAAACCATAAGACTCCCTGTGCACGTCGCAGAACATGTCAATAAATATCTCTCTACCGTTGAGATCCTCATCCAGGAGTTGGGACGCGAACCATCGATTAAGGAGATCGCAAAAAAGCTGAAGGTTGTTGCTGAAGAAGTGGAGGATTTAAAGCAGCTTATCAGAAAGACTTACTCGCTTGAGTCTCCGGTAGGGGACAGGGAAGAAAGTTCTCTGAGAGACATTATTGCGGATAGTACCATCAGTTCTCCGGCCAAGATTGCAGAGGGGATCAGTATGCGCGAGGAGATCGATAAATGGCTGGCAGAACTCAAGGCGAAGGAGAGGGAGGTCATCTATCTCAGATTTGGGTTAGAGGGACAGGAACCCAAAACCCTGGAAGAGATTGGTCAGAAGTTTGGTCTTACGAGGGAGAGAATCCGTCAGATAGAGGCGTCATCTCTTACAAAGCTAAGACAGATTATCGCCAGAAAGGAAATAAAGAAGGAAGAAGTGTTGTAATTTAGAGTTAAGGAGGAGCAATAAAGATGGATCTCAAAACCAGAATAAGAGAGATACCTGATTTTCCGAAAGAAGGGATACTGTTTTACGATGTAACAACACTGTTAAAAGATGCGGAGGCATTTAAACGGGTCGTTGATAAAATGAGCAGTTTTTATCAGGGAGAGGGCATCCAGAAGGTGGTGGCTATGGAGTCCAGAGGATTTATCCTGGGGGCGCCGGTTGCCTATAGTCTCGGAGCGGGATTTGTCCCTGTGAGGAAGCCTGGCAAGTTACCGAGCGATGTCTATGAGGCAAGATATGAACTGGAATATGGCAGTGATTCCCTGGCCATCCATCAGGATGCCATTGCCCCCGGAGAGAGGGTCCTGATTGTTGATGACCTGATAGCCACGGGAGGCACCGTCTCTGCTACGGTACAGCTCATAAAAAAACTCGGTGGAGTCATCCATGGCATTGTCTTCCTGATTGAATTAACAGGCCTGCGTGGAAGGAATAAATTAGATGGGTATAATGTTATCTCCCTTGTGGCATACTGAAAAGAAAAGGGGACAGATTTATTTTCTTTTAATGAAAGTAAATCTGTCCCCTTTTCTTTTTTTCTTAGCTATTATCTTTTCTCTTTTCTACCCCTGCAATTCTGCTCAGGCGGCTAACCTCTCTATTGAATTAGGAAGGGACAGTACCAGTGTAGCCGCTGGCAGGGACTTTGGTTTTGGATATGGGATGGTAGGTATCTCTGCAACATTTACGACCGATGCCCCATGGAGCTATGTAGAGACAACAGAGACTCTGAATAGCCCATGTTTAACTTTCCAGTCTGATCCAACGAAGGACTGTGTGCCTAAAGGATATTTTCATGATGGTGATGAGTGGGAGGTATTTGGAAAATTAGGCTACAGGCTCCCTATCATCCCAATGGTTTATATCAATACAGGTATGGGGGTATCTAAACAGAGGACTGCAGAGCTCTATATCTTTTGTACAGGGATTGAGGACCCCACCGGTGGATGTCCCAGTGCAAGACTATTTGAAACCTGGGGCCGGGTGGACGACGACTATTTTCTGACCTTTCTCGGCGGGCTCACTGTTGAAATGACACATCAACTTCTCCTCAATATAGATTACCATACACGCAATGGGTTCATCAGCGGGCTGATGTGGCGGTTTTAGGGATTGACCGTATTATCAACCCTGTGTTATCCTGCCGCACATGAGATTCAGGCCTGTTTCCCCGGAGGGGATTAAGACATATTCGATCAGGACACGCAAAAGTAAGGTCGGGATAAGCAGCTTTGCGCACCCCCATGTGGCAGGCGGATCATACCGTGGTTTTCTCAGCAACCTTCCGGATATCCTGGCGGCAAAAGACCTCAAAGAGATCTCTTCAACAATCATAAAGGTCCATCAAAGGGAAAGGGTAGTAGCCGCTGGCCTTGGGGCCCATGTCATCAAGGCTGGTCTCAGCCCTGTGATCATCGACCTGATGGAGCGCGGCATCCTGCAGGCGGTCGCCTTAAATGGCGCAGGGATTGTCCATGACTTTGAGATTGCCTTTGCCGGACAGACATCTGAGGATGTGGATTCAGAGATCGGCAAGGGGACATTTGGGATGTCTGAAGAGACGGGAAGGCTTTTGAATGGGGCTATCAGGAAAGGTTTTAAGAAGGGATGGGGGATCGGAAGATCCGTGGGTGAGATGATCCGCCGCTCCAGATATCCTTATAAGAACCTTAGCATCCTTGCCGCAGGTGTCCGGCTGGGGGTCCCTGTTACCGTGCATGTGGCCATTGGCACCGACATACTGCATATCCACCCTCAGATGAATGGCAGTGCCACCGGGGAGTGCAGTTACCGTGACTTCCGGTTATTTGCAGGTGTTGTGGCCAGATTAGAGGGTGGGGCATATCTGAACATAGGCTCTGCTGTTGTACTCCCTGAGATATTCTTAAAGGCATTGACCCTGGTCAGAAACCTGGGGCATAAGGTGCAAAACTTTACTACCGTGAATATGGATTTTTTACAGCACTATCGGCCATTAACCAATGTGGTACGAAGGCCGACAAAAGACGGCTCTGGTAAGGGGTACACCCTGACAGGCCACCACGAGATCATGGTGCCATTGCTGGCCGCCGCCATAATAGAAGGATTATCGAACCCTTGACGGGAATTATACTTATAGGATAAGATTCCGTTATGTTCAAAAAGGTCTTAATTGCTAATAGGGGTGAGATTGCCTTAAGGATAATACGGGCTTGTAAGGAGCTGAATATTCCTACAGTCGCTATCCACTCTGAGGCAGATGCCATTACCCTCTATGTCAAAAAGGCGGATGAATCGTGCATGGTTGGCCCTGGTCCTGTAGCCGGCTATCTGAATATCTACCGGATCATTGACCTGGCCAAACAGAGGGGAGTGGATGCAATACATCCAGGCTATGGTTTTCTCGCTGAAAACGCCGAGTTTGCAGCGGCATGTCAGGAGAACGGCATTACATTCATAGGACCAACCCCCCGGGCGATCTCTGAGATGGGGGATAAGATCGTTGCCCGGCAGATGATGAAGAAGGCCAGGGTCCCTGTTGTCCCAGGGGTTGAACATGGCATTAACTCATTGGGTGAGGCAGAGCAAGTGGCCAGTGAAATAGGGTATCCGGTGATGCTCAAGGCCTCTGCCGGCGGAGGCGGAAGGGGACTTCGTCTTTGCCGTGTCCAGAATGATTTAAAGAAGAATTTTGAAATAGCTCGTTCTGAGGCCCTTAAGGCCTTTGGGAAAGACGATGTCTATTTAGAAAAATATATCGAGTCTCCGCGGCATATCGAGTTCCAGATATTGGCAGATCATTATGGTAATATTGTACACCTTGGAGAACGTGATTGCTCCATACAACGGAGGCATCAAAAATTGATCGAGGTCGCCCCTTCTCCTTTCCTGGATCCTGATTTGAGGAGGAGGATGGGGGAGGCTGCTGTGACTGCTGCAAAAACGGCAGGCTATACCAATGCAGGGACTGTCGAGTTCCTCGTTGATAAAAACAGGGATTTCTTCTTCCTTGAGATGAACACGAGGGTACAGGTAGAGCATACGATCACAGAGGAGATCACGGGTATCGATATCGTCAAGGAGATGATCAGGATAGCCGCTGGCGAAAGACTCTCTTTTACACAGGACGAGATACAGATCAGCGGGGCTGCCATCGAATGCAGGATTAACGCTGAGGATCCGCGGAATAATTTTCTTCCCACAACAGGAAGGATTACTGCCTACTATTCCCCTGGCGGATTCGGCGTCAGGATTGATGGCAATGTCTACAGGGGATATGTTGTGCCGCCTTATTACGACTCGATGCTGGCTAAAATGACCGTTTGGGGCAGGACATGGGAAGAGGCGGTAGCCAGAACAGCAAGAAGTCTCGATGAATTTGTGATAAGGGGTGTAAAGACGACCATACCCTTCTACCGGATGATCATGCGCGATGAGGTTTTTAGGAAAGGGGAATTTGATACCCACTACATTGAAAATCGGTTTGATGACCTGATCTATGAGAATAAGGCAGAGAGGATCGATTTGGTGTTTGCGATTGCCGCGGCAATCACTGCGCATTCTTACAGGTAAGGGAAAATTAAATTTACTGAGGAGATAGATTTGAAACAAAAGAAAAAGAAAATATATATTACCGATACCACGCTGAGGGATGCCCATCAATCTTTGCTGGCGACACGTCTTAAGACACAGGATATGCTTCCGATAGCCCAGAAGATAGACCAGGTTGGCTACTGGTCTGTTGAGATGTGGGGCGGGGCCACCTTCGACTCCAGCATGAGATATCTGAAAGAGGATCCCTGGGAGAGGATAAGACTTCTCAAAGAACACATGCCGAACACCCCTTTTCAGATGCTCCTCCGGGGTCAGAATCTCGTTGGTTACAGGCACTATTCAGACGATGTCGTGGAGAAGTTTGTGGAAAGGGCTATCGAAAATGGTATCCAGATCATCAGGGTATTTGATGCACTTAACGACTACAGAAATATAAAGACGGCCGTAAAGGCAACCCTGAGGAGCGGCGGAAAGGTGGAGGGAACCATCTGTTATACCATAAGCCCTGTCCATAACCATGAGATCTTTGTGGATCTGGGGAAGAGGTTAGAAGATATGGGGTGTGATACGATCTGCATTAAGGATATGGCAGGTCTGTTGTCGCCCTATGATGCCTTTGATCTGATCAGCAATCTGAAAGGGTCTGTATCCCTGCCAATCCATCTCCATACCCATGATACAAGCGGTATGTCCGTGGCCACCTATGTAAAGGCGGTCGAGGCGGGTGTGGATATCGTGGATACCGCCATATCTTCCCTTGCCTCTGGCACCTCACAACCGCCGGTAGAGACCTTTATCAATATCCTGAATCGTTCATCGAAGTATATAGCAGACCTTAACATGGAACTCATTTCTGAAGTCGCGGACTATTTCCGGGAGGTCCGTAGAAAATATAAGGTATTTGAGAGTGAATACACCGGTGTGGATCCGGCCGTTGTCATCTATCAGATACCCGGTGGAATGATATCCAACCTTGCTTTTCAACTGAATGAACAAAAAGCGTTTGAAAAGATGAAGGAGGTCTTAAAGGAGGTGCCCAGGGTGAGGAAAGAGTTTGGATACCCGCCTCTTGTAACGCCGATGAGCCAGATCGTCGGAACCCAGGCCGCCCTTAATGTGGTCACAGGAGAGAGATACAAGGTGATCACCACAGAGACCAAAAATTATTTCAAAGGGTTCTATGGGAAACCGCCGGCTCCTATCGATGAAGAGATCCGTAAGAAGGTGATTGGAGATGAAGAATTCATAGAGAGGAGGCCGGCTGACCTCCTGGAACCCGAGATGGAAAAATTGACCAGCGAACTGGGTGACAAGGCAAAGGGTGTGGATGATGTCCTGTTATATGCGCTCTTTCCGAAGGTCGCCCTCGATTTCTTTGAGGCCAGGGAAAAGGGGATCAAACCAGAAGAGTTGGTTGTCAATGGGGCCGGCACTCTGCCGGAGATCAGTCAGGAGGCAACAATTTCCCATCTTGCCCCGAGTGAGTTTAATATAAAGCTGCATGGTGAAACCTATCATGTTAAAATAGGAGGTATGGGGCATCCAGGGGAAGGGGGCAGGCCCTTCTTCGTCTACGTGGATGATCAACTCGAAGAAGTTCTGGTCGATTCCCTTGTTGAGGTAGTCCCCAGTGTCTCAGGGGTCATCGATGTAAAGTCCACAGGATATTCCATCAGGCCAAAGGCCAGGGAACAGGGGGATGTGACAACGCCAATGCCCGGGACTGTTGTCAAAATAAAGGTTAAGATAGGAGACAAGGTAGAGGCCGGAGATACAGTCCTCATTGTGGAGGCCATGAAGATGGAGAATGAGGTTCATACCCCGATATCCGGGATCGTGGAGAAGATCTATGTCTCTGAAGGGGATAGTGTAAACCCGGATGAGGTACTGGTTGTCGTCAGGCAGTAGTCGCAGGCTTGTAGTCGCAGGCTTCAGCCTGCGTCCTAAGCCAGAGGTAAGAAGCAGGAACATTGCATACAGATATCCATACAATCTTACAGAGTATTGCCGTCATGGCAATCCCCGTCATATTCGCCATAACAATGCATGAGGCGGCCCACGGATGGGTTGCAAATAAATTGGGCGATCCTACGGCGAAACTACATGGCAGGCTGACATTAAACCCTTTAGCCCATATCGATCCCTTTGGCACGATCATCCTTCCGCTGTTGAGCTATCTGTTTGCAGGATTTGTGATTGGCTCTGCAAAGCCTGTCCCTGTAAACTTCCAAAACCTGAGAAATCCCAAAAGGGATATCATATGGGTTGGTGCCGCAGGACCCGGGATAAACCTCATTATGGCATTGGGATGCGGTATCCTCTTGCAGGTATTGGTATTGTTGTCTATCTATGGTTTATCCCGTTACCGTATTATCTCCATGATCCTTCTCCCTATCCTGTTAATGCTTAAAGAGGGGGTAAAATGGAATGTATTACTGGCGATATTCAATCTGATACCGATCCCCCCTTTAGATGGGAGCAGAATACTGGTTGGGCTTCTTCCCCACAGGCAGGCAGAGGCCTTCAGCAGGATAGAGCCTTATGGACTTCTGATCATTACCTTTATTGTATTTTTAAATCCTCTCGGATTTATGAGTCATATCATATGGCCAATCATGAGTTTTCTTACGAGGATCTTTTCCGGGATGCCGGTGTTCTAATAGGTCGCAGGATGTAGTCGCAGGCTTTAGCCTGCGGCCGTGCGCAGATACCAGGTGGTGTGGGCATCCTGTAGATGTCCCCTCTCCCCTGAGGGGTGAGGGTAAGGGGGTGGACTCCTGCTACCTGCTTAGGACGCAGGCTAAAGCCTGCGGCTACTGGCTACCTAAACAAAGAGGGAGAAAGGAAGAAGTATGAGGAAACGCGTCCTCAGCGGCATGAGGCCGACAGGCAGACTGCACCTTGGGAATTTCAGCGGTGCGCTGGAGAATTGGAAGAGGCTCCAGGAGGAATATGAGTCCTTCTTCTTTGTAGCGGACTGGCATGCCCTTTCCACAGATTACGCGAAGACATCGGACCTGAGGGAATACATCCATCTGATGCTCGTGGACTGGCTTGCAGCCGGATTAGACCCTCATAAGTCGACTATATTTATCCAGTCTCATGTGCCTGAGCATGCAGAGCTCCATATCCTGTTTTCAATGATTACACCGATACCCTGGCTCGAAAGGGTTCCTACATATAAGGAACAACAACAGGAATTAAAGGACAAGGACCTCTCCACTTATGGGTTTCTTGGTTATCCGCTCTTACAATCAGCAGACATCCTGGTCTACAAGGCAGATTTTGTCCCGGTGGGTATCGATCAACTGCCTCACCTTGAGCTGACACGGGAGATCGCGAGACGGTTTAACTTCCTCTACAAACCTGTCTTCCCGGAACCCCAGCCCCTGATGACAGAGTTCCCCAAGATCCCTGGCACTGATGGAAGAAAGATGAGTAAGAGCTATAACAATGCAATCCATTTCTCTGACACCCGTGAGGAGCTATGGGAAAAGCTCAGGACCATGGTCACCGACCCGAAGCGTATTAAGCGCACTGACCCCGGCGATCCCGAGATATGCCCTGTCTTTGGGTTGCACAGGGTCTATTCATCGCCGGATATTATTAAGCAGGTCGATGTCGGGTGCCGGACAGCAGGGATTGGCTGTATCGAGTGCAAAACATGGCTTAAGAACTCCCTGGTGGAAAAGTTAGTACCTATATGGGAGAGGCGCACACACTATCTCACCAATGTCAGCATGGTCAAGGCCGTGGTGGAGGCGGGGGCAAAACGGGCGCGAGAGGTCGCCTCGTCCGTCCTGACAGAGGTGAGAGACGCGATCGGGTTATAACGGAAGGGTTATGATAAACGTGGCTCCTCTCCCTTCTGCACTTTCGACTTCGATCCCCCCTCCGTGTGATTCAACGATGCCTTTTGTAACGGGAAGTCCTAACCCTAAGCCGTGGATTTTGGTGGTATAGAAGGGTTCAAAGATACTTTTCATCGCACTCTCGGGAATACCTACCCCTGTATCACCTATACAGACCCATGCATAAAGTTTCCCCTCTTTTTCCTTTAATCTGCTCTCGATCGTCAGTGTTCCTCCACCTGGCATTGCCTGGATTGAGTTATTGATGATGTTAATCAGGGCTTGCTTTATCTGTGAAGGGTCGAGGGGAGTCAAGGGGATTTCCGTAGATAGCTGAGTGTCTATTTTTATCCCTTTTTCAGTGAAGGTATCGTGGTAAAGGATCAGTAACTCATCGATGATGTCATTCAGATTAACCGGTTGAAGTACAAGTTTTATATCTTTTGTGAAACCGAGAAAGTCATGGAGAAGCTCTTCCAGTCTGTCTATCTCCCTTATTATGATTTCCGCGTATTTCTTAAAAGGGGACTCCTCTTCTACCCTTTTATAAATCAGCCTGGCAAAACCACCAATAGGGACAAGGGGATTTCTCAGTTCATGGGCTATTGCAGAGGACATCTTACCGATCAGCGCAAGTTTTTCCGACTGTACGAGCTCGCCCTGGAGCCTCTTCATTTCTGATATATCTCTCGCGATAAAGATTACCCCAAGATAGTTAAGGCCATGCAGGATAGGCGAGAAGTGGGCAAAGATCGTCTTTTCCCCGGATTTAATCTCTGAAGCATAGGATTTTATCTTTCCCTCCTGCATCTCTTTGATTAACCGGAGGGCCTTTTCATGAGCTTCCGCAGAATGGGCATACCTGAAGTCCTTACCGATCCATTCATCTCTTTTAAGGCCGAATATCGATTCAGCCGCATTATTTATAAAGGTGATCCTGTTTTCCTGATCGGCAAAGACAATCCCATCTGCTATTCCGCTCAGCATGGCCTCAAGATGACTCTTGCTTTCCTCCAGTTCGTGGGTCCTCTGTTTAACCATAGATTCAAGTTTATAAGAATATTCTCTGAGCTGCTGTTGCGCTAACTTCAATTTCGTGATGTCCTTACTGATCCCTACTGTACCGATAACTGTTCCATTTTCATCCCTCAACAGAGAGAGGGAGAGGCTGATGTCGATGACTCTGCCATCCTTTCTTACAAGCCTGGTCTCATAGTTGGTGATCATCACCCCGCGTTCAATAATCTTTTTAATAAGCTGGCCTCTCTCTTCCTGATGATAGTAATAATCGGACATAGGTTTCCCAACGACCTCTTCCCTTTGATATCCGAGCATCCGTTCCGCCCCTTTGTTAAACGTAACAATTCGACCCTCCATATCCGTAGTGATGATCATATCCGTTGAGTATATCAGGATACTTTCCAGATAGTTCTTGGTCTTTTCAAGTTCTGTTGTCCGTTCTATGATCTTCTTTTCAAGATCATCGTAAGACTCTTTAAGGGCGTCGACCATCCTGTTGTAGCCGCCTGCAAGGGACTCAAGTTCATCCCCTGTATGGATATCTAACTTATGCCCAAGATCTCCCTTTCCAATCCGGTCGCACCCCTCATGAAGGAGAGTTACAGGCTGGATCAGGAACTTGCGTACGATAAAAAAACCGAGAACAGATATGATTAAGACGATAGCAAAATCAAAAAGGAAAACCTTAAAAACCAGTCTATTGGCAGGGGCAAAGGTCTCTGCCGGATCCTGACCTGCCAATAGATACCACTGATGGCCACCGATACCTTCAGCACCGACGGAATTGACATACTCTACCGGACTGAATCCAATGACAGAATTCCGCCATCCGTGGGCATCATCCTCCGCAATGGCCCATCCACTCTCCCTGCCTGTTATCAGATTGATTAATGGCTGGTTCACAGAGTGTTTTGAAAGGGGGAGGAGCGAACATATCAGAGGGGTTCCTCCTGAGTCAACAAGCATACCATGTCCTGTTCTGCCAAAATTCATTCCGTTAATAAAACTGAAAAAGATATCCACATTTATAGTGCTCTTGATACCCCCTACAGCGCTGCCGGTTACGGGATCTAAAACAGGGATTCCGATATCCTGGGCCCTGTTGCCGGATATCTTATCAAGATATATGTCACTGAGGTATATCTTTCCTCTCCCCTCATTGAATGTCTTCTTCCACCATAACTCACCGGACTGGTCTATACTATCATTGGGTTTCAAATCACCTGTTGCAAGAATGGCCCCTTTCTCATTCACAACAAAAAGGTCAAGGTGTTCTTTCCTCTCCTCCATATAACTCAGATAGTACGTGAGATAGACCCTAATCGCCTCTCCCCTGTTATCTTTGACCCCTTTGATAAAGACCTGATTTTTTGTTAAATACTGGAATGTTGTAATTTCTTCCTTTAACGTTGCGTCAATCCTGTCCGCTGTCTTCTTTGCTATACCCAGGAAATTTTTACCCACCTCTTCTGTGAGGACATCCCTCACCTGATAATAGGTTGTATATAGACTCGTTCCAAGGATTACAGAGCCTGCCAGCAGAAGTGCAATAACGACCTTTTTTTGTAAACTGATGTACCACATCTTATGCCCCTATTTAAAAGTATAATCCTTTAAATCCCGCAGGGTCAACCTTGGTGGGAACTTTTGGTATTTCGTTATTTGAACAATTATAGTAGCTGTGCTATAAATTGACCAGGAGTTTATCATGAAAAGAGATGACCAGGAGATATTACAAAAGATTTACGAGGCTGAAGAGAAGGCAATAGCGAAGATCGA
>JAHFEQ010000047.1:2185-16958 GCA_023248395.1 Nitrospirota bacterium | reverse complement strand
GGGGTGCAAATCATATTGTTATTATTGGTAACAAGTGGTATCATTTTGCAAAATTTAAGGGATTAAACTTTCGTATATGCCTGAACTCAATAAAGAAAGTCTGGAAAGATATCTTTCATCCCTCTATAAAAAAGAGGTGCGTATATCTTCAATCAGCGAGATAGGAAAGGAAGGGACGAAAGACCTTAAAGGCTTTGGATATGGAACACCCTATATTATAAGGTTTTCTATAAACAGCGAAGTCAGGGGCGCGGTACTGGAGACGATGTCGCCCAATACCTTCGGACATGACCACTTCTCTGACAGGGCCCAGAGTCTCCTCTGGGACCACTCTTCATTTAACAGGCTGCCAGGACACGTAAGATCTATCGATGCAGGGGCCTTTACCCCGGATGGAAGGATTATCTCTGTCGGCGATGCAGAGGAGTTTTTTATCCTGACGGAGTTTGCAGAAGGTCAGGGATATTATCACGACCTGAAGAGGATACTCTCTGTAGGAAGTCTTGAGCCCATAGATGAAGAGAGGACAACGGCCCTTGCAGAATATCTTGTATCCATACATCGTGTAAAGATAGATGCACCCCGCCTGTATACAAGGAGAATAAGAGACCTGATAGGCCATGGGGAGTGCATCATGGGGCTTATCGACAACTATCCAAAAGGGTATGATAAGGTTATCACCCAAGACCGGTTGCATAGGATAGAAGAAGGATGTGTCGATTGGCGATGGAGAATAAAGGATAGGGGAAACCGCCTGTGTCAGGTCCATGGCGATTTTCATCCCTGGAATATCCTCTTTAGAGAGGGAGTAGACTACACTGTGCTTGACAGGGCAAGGGGGGAGTGGGGTGAGCCTGCAGACGATGTGGGGACAATGGCCATCAACTATATATTCTTCTCGTTGCAGCGTTATGGCCGGCTGGAAGGTGCCTTTGAAAGGCTTTATTCCCTCTTCTGGGAAACGTACATGGGTGCTACCGGAGATACGGAATTGTTTAAGGTAATACAGCCATTCCTGGCCTGGAGAGGGCTGGTAATAGGAAATCCATTGTGGTATCCTACGCTGTCGCCTGACGTAAGGAGGAAGCTGTTTAATTTTATAGAGAATGTCCTTAGGGTGAGTGAATTCAGGCCAGATAGGATCAATGAATACCTTGGAGGGCCCCCATGACAGAAGGCTTTGCTCTATGGATAACCGGATTACCAGCCTCTGGAAAGACGGCATTAGCTGAGGCAATTCTGCGGAGGCTCGACGAATGGTACAGAATGAAAGTGGTACACCTCGAATCTGATAACCTGCGGAAGGTCCTTACACCGGAACCCACCTATACGATAAAGGAGCGGGATTGGTTTTATGGTGTTATGACATTCATGGGGCAAATGCTGACAACGAATGGGATTAGTGTTATATTTGATGCAACTGGAAACAGGAGAATACATAGAGATACAGCCAGGTCCTCCATATCCAAATTTATGGAGGTATATGTGAGATGCCCCCTGGAGGTCTGTGTCGCAAGAGATCCAAAAGGGGTTTATAAAATGGCACTGACAGGAAAGGCATCTACAGTCCCGGGCATACAGGATGTCTATGAGGAACCAGAGTCTCCGGAGATAGTTATAGAATCACACAGGTTCTCTCCGGAAGATGGAGCAGAACATGTCATCGCAAAGATGAAAGAAAAGGGTTGGGTGTAAGAGAGTTTATGCAGGATATCTTTGTAGAGCGATTGAATGGTCTTTCCGTAGCAGCGCGGAAGGTGGAGATCGTTGAGAGAAAGGGTCTTGGACATCCGGATTCGATATGTGATGCTATTATGGAAGAGATCTCTTTAGCGCTTAGCCGTGAATACAGGAACCGGTTTGGCGTCATTCTGCATCATAATATTGACAAGGGGCTCCTCGTGGCAGGGAGTGTAGAGCGGAGATTCGGCGGCGGCAGGGTAACAGAGCCAATGCGCCTCATATTTGGAGACAGGGCTACTTATAAGATAGACGACCAGACGATACCGATCAAGGATATCGTCATTAACACAGCGAAACAGTGGTTTAAAGACAACCTGAGATTTATAGATCCTGATACCCATGTAAAATACCAGGTAGAAATCAGGCCCACCTCTCAGGAACTGCAGGATATATTTACCCGGGGCGGAGATGTGATGGGAGCGAATGACTCCTCTGCTGCAGTGGGTTATGCCCCTTTTACAGAAACGGAGAGGACGGTGTTTGAGACTGAATTATACTTAAACTCAAAGGAGTTTAAGGACAGATTTCCTGAGACCGGTGAGGATATTAAGATCATGGGCTTTAGAAAAGAAAGAGAGCTCACGCTGATTATAGCCATGCCATTTATCGACAGATATATATCAGACGAATCTGCCTACTTTGAAAAAAAAAGGAACGTCTGCAAGGCAATAGAGGACTTTGTCCTTACAAGATGTAATAACACCGGAAAGGTAAATATTCACTTTAATGCACTGGACAAAGAGGGACGAGGCCTTGGGGGCATGTATCTGAGTGTCCTCGGGACATCCGCTGAGGATGCAGACTCGGGTGAGGTCGGACGGGGTAACAGGGTAAATGGTATCATCGCCCTCAACAGGCCATCAGCTGCTGAAGCAGCTGCCGGAAAGAATGCCGTAAGTCATGTAGGCAAGATATACAACATACTTGCGCATAAAATGGCCCATACTATTTATGAAAATGTGGATGGGATAAAGGAGGTGTATGTGTGGCTTGCAAGCCAGATAGGAACACCGATCAATCGTCCTGTGATCGCGTCAGCACAGGTCTTGCCCGAACATAAGGCCCCATTCGCTTCTATCTCAAGAAAGATAAAGGAGATAATAGGCAAGGAGCTATCAGAAATAGACCTGTTTTGTAATGAATTACTGCAAGGCAGATACCCTGTATGCTAATTCCAGATTGAGTTCGCTAAAACTGTAAGGAGGTAGATACCCTATGATGACAAAGAAGAAGAAAGAGGCACTCAGGAAGATGCTGGTAGAAAAGAAACGCGAGGTATGGAATGATATCAAGGAAAAACTTTTTGAGCAACTCGGCAAAGAATATAGAAAAGAAATCGATGCAGCCCTTGATGAAGGGGACAAGGCACTTGCTGACCTTGCAGAAGAGACAGGCCTTACAATAGTAAACATACGGAAAGATATGCTGGAAAAGATAGACCATGCCATAGAGAAACTCGACCAGGGCACCTATGGCATATGTGAAGACTGCGGGATTGAAATAAGCGAACAGAGGTTGAAGGCTGTACCTTTTGCCGTCTACTGCATCGAATGTAAGCAGAAAAGGGAGGAGCTTGAGCAGATAGAACAGGAACGGGAGCAATTTGGCGCCCCCACCCCGCCTGAAGTAGGGGAAGAAATTTGAAGAGTCTCAGCTTGCTATAAATTCTTTAATTCATCAATACCGAATATATTTATCTTTCCCATATCCCGGCCTGGGAAGAAACTCATAAGTTGCCGGATAATCACCTTTTTAGGGGCGAAACTCGCCAGAAATACGTTAATCCTCCCTTCAGAGTGATCCCGTATTGCCTCTAAGAATTTGAGCTGATGCTCCTTCTCTTTGATATAGAATTTCACCTTGCATTCATAGCTTTGCCCGTTCTCCCTCTCCGGATCCCAGGCCCCCACATCTATCTTCTGGCCTTCTTCCCTTATCCTGTCACGCCTCGTATCCCAATCTTCAATAACAACGTAGCAATCTCTCCGGACAATGCTCTTGAGCCTGCCTGAATATAGCTCCTTCACCCTGTGAAAAACGTAAATCTCAGGGAAGAGGCTCCGCCTCTTTCCGAGTATCGAAAGCCCTTCCTCTGTCTGGGAAAAACTTGAGTAGAGGGAAAAGAGATGCTTGAAAAACTCCATAAATGCAGGATCATTTTCGAGCATCTTCTTCTTTGCCCATATCTTTACCTTCCCCGGAAGGGTTTCAACGCTCTCAATATCCATAAGGTCTTTCTCTTTAAAGCAGAAACATATTATGGAGGCATAGTTGTAGAAGTCTTCCCCTCTTTTAGAGAGGAGGATGGAATTGATTGCGCTGACGTCCTCATCAGATTCTAACTCTCGCAAAAATCTTTCACTTCGCTCGTCTACGGGAAAGTCTACTCGCATCGCTCAACTCTTTCTTGTTATTTAAGGTAATCCTTGACGAAAATATCACCGGAGAAAAACCCATCTTGTCCGTTATATGGGCTATGATTGCTGAAGAATGGGGTAGACACTGATTTAAAATCGAAAGGATATTTTTCCGCCTATGGACCAGCTTTGCTATTTCCCGAGAAGACATAGGCTCCGCAAGCAGGATGGATGCCCCTATCACAACTTCTATCTGGAATGGTCCTTCCTTGGGTGCAAATGTTATCTTATCAGTGACTGCTACAGAAAAGTGGTCACTCTTTTTTTTAGGAAGGTCTACCTGATGAGAGACATCACGCTTGATCTCCAACTGATTCAGCGCCTCTTCAGATATAACAGGAGGCCTGCTTGCAGTAATACTCTTAAGATAGCAATCAATATCTCTTATTTTTTCGATGATATCCAAGTAACACTTCTGATATGAAAGTGCAGTGCCCGCAGTAAGCTGCAGGATTCTTCAATTCAATTAGACTTAATCAGCCGGGTCTTCTCTTTGACCCACCGGTTAAATCCAACCAAAGGCCTACGACGCTCTTTTATCAGGGGTCTTATAGAAAAGGTCTTGCCATCATCTGCAAAGGTAGCATCAATTGTTGGGGTATGAGTATTCATGTTTGTGACCCATTTCTCCAGGGCAAGAGGGCGCGTTCTCCCCTTACTAAGGGTAACCGGCCTTTTCTTCAGACTCATGTGGGTCAGGTCTTTTTCATAATATTCTGGTAAGGCTTCAAGCCATAAAAGATAATCAGGGTCTTCAGTGGCCTTCAAATCATCCAGAGCTGATAACAGATAATCTCCTGCATGGGCAAGCCTTGTAATATCTGTCAGGCTCCTGGCCCTAGTGTTTTCAACGATATCAATTAGTTGTGGTAATATCTCTTTTTCTAATAATAACCTCGATCTATTGCACTTACTCAGTTTTTTTACTACTTTCTCTATTACCTTCCTGTTTGACAGATCTTTCGAGGTGAGCCTGTTTTTTATATTGGCCTCCTTCATCACTTCCCTATTATGGTGGGTCAGATATCTTATAAGAAACAGACCGATAACAGCCTTTGATACTATCCCGCTTAACTGACGTTCTATCTTGGGATTCAGATGCCAGAGTGCAAAAAGGCTGTCGTAGGTAACCTCTGACATATTATGGATAAAACGCTCATCCTGGATCTTATCAAGGAGGGACTTAAGATCTTTCATGGCAGTAAATTTAGACTAAATAGGAGACGATGTCAAGATTAAAGTTAACAATGGAATTTTTCTTGGTGTAACCTATTTCTGTAATTATTTCTTTCTCTTATTTCCCATACCCTGATGTTTAATTTTTCGTTTTTCTTTCGGTTTCATCTTTTTTCTGTATGCTACTTCATTCTCCCGTAAAAAAGAGTGTCCCTGATTTAAGTTGCTTTGGTCCATGTCCTCAAAAAGTGTTGGAGAGTTTAACTGTAGAAATTCTTTTATTCTTTCCTCCGCTAAGTCGACATATCTTTTTTCAATATCGTAGCCAACATAAAAACGTTTTGCCTTCAAAGCAGCAATACAGGTTGAGCCGCTTCCCACAAATGGATCAAGTATTACCTCCTCTTTAAACGTATAAAACTGTATTAATCTGTATGGAAGTTCTATAGGAAATGGAGCTGGATGGCCCACCTTTCGTGCAGACTCAGCGGGAAAAGTCCAGACACTCTTTGTGAATTCTAAAAATTCATTTTTAGAAATGGTATTCTGTCTCTGTTTTGGCGTTTTTCTTGTAAATGTTTGCTTGCAAAATACCAAAATGTATTCATGGATATCTCGAAGAGTAGGATTCGCAGCGGATAGCCAACTCCCCCAGGCAGTTGATGGGCTGGCACTGGATGCCTTATTCCAGATAATTTCTCCTCTCATGAGATAACCTATATCCAGCATATCTTCAATAATATAACTATGTAAAGGAATATATGGCTTTCTTCCAAGATTGGCCACATTCACACATGCCCTTCCTCCTGGAACAAGCACCCTATGGACTTCTGAAAAAACAGCTTTTAACAACAGCCTGTATTCACCCAGTGAGAGATTTCTGTCGTACACCTTCCCAACATTATAAGGAGGTGAAGTCACCATCATATGGATGGAATTGTCTGGCAACTCATCCATTTTTGTACTACTTTTGCAGAAAATTTTATCAAGCACTGATGGATTAACCTGGTTTTCAATATATTCTACTCTCCCCCCTGTCTCTAATCCTTCATAGAGTCGGCTATCATAGAATTTTGAGGAGTCATGGTTGATCCTTCCAGGAGTGCCAAATGCACTGGTTACAGTTCCTTTCCGTCTAATTTTCTTTACAAACCCATCATCCATCGTTTTCTCCTTACGAATTTCGTATGAGGTCTAAAAATCTCTGCGCTTTTTCTTCAAACGTATTCTCTCGATTGGCGATCTCAATTATTCTCCCTAATGATTTTCGGGATTGCATACTTGAGAAAAATTTTCTTTCTTCATTCAGTAAACTTATCGTATTATCTTTTAACTCATCGAAGCTATCAAATCTGTAAAATCCGAGATGTGGAGTGTTCTTGATATTCTCACCGTTATCATCCAAAGGGCTTGGATTGACGGACCAGAAACCTTGAACGACACCACTCTTCCTCAAATGATCAACCTTCTCATAATAACTTTGAGTAACTGGTGTATTTCCAATAATAATGATTGGAATTCTGGATGCTTTATCACTGGAAACTCTGATGTTAATACTCTTGCCTATCCCCTTTAACATCGTGTCGGATCTTAAAAGACCTGGATTCCCCTGATGTGTCCTATAATCCCCAAGACATACCAAATCTTTTTTAGAACCTGGCATCTTCAATTCCCAGTTCCAAACCACAGACATTTTGACTTCTATAATGAAAAGGATATCTTCAGGTTCCTGCATCGTATTTTTATTCTTACATATTGCAAGATCAGCCCTTGACTTTTTGGATAGGCCAATCTCTTCACAGACCACCCCCTGAACAGCATAACCACCCATCTCCTTTGCAATTTCTCCAAACAGATCCTTGCACCATCTTTCTGTATAAGATCCAATAAAAGCGTTTCGACTCTGAAGAGTTTCAGTTTTACCTTTATAGTTCTTGGGCCAGTAGGCATAATAATGTCCATCATCAGCAATATAGAATAATTGCTCTGGAGTTGCTATCTTCATAGAACTTACGAAGAAATCTATTTCTTGTTGTTTATTCCACAATGTTTTCATATAAACTCAGGCTCAGAAAGATACTCGCTTTCTCACACCCATAAACTTTGGAAACAACACGTTTATGACAGTTCACATTAAATGCCACCATGTTCAGTATAGAGGTTCGTAATATAGCAGTAGAATTCAAAATTAATGCCAGATTGATTCCTTCCGTAAGTCGGGATAAGTAATACGAATTAAGACAGGAAGAAAGATAGCGCTTTAAAAGCCTGTATGAGAAACAGGGCAATCTGCCTTCAATCCAGTGCACTTCATTGGTCATGGTTGTTCTGCCAACATCACACTAATTGACTATCAAGATAATCCAATATCTTTTTTGCCCGTTGTTTAAGAAATTCACCATAATCATCTTTTTGATAAATCTCTTTCTTAATAGGCATTAAATTTGATTCTAGTATTTCAGAATAATGCTTTTCCGGGAGCACAGTAAAAATATAATCAGAAGGTGTTTTATTTGAAATCTTTTTATTTGAATCTGAAGGAAGGAAACAAAAATTACATAGGGAATTGATTTCATCTGGATCAATTCCTTTGTTTTTTAAAAAAACCCTTGGAAATATATGGTGATATTCTTTTAAATTATATTTCGATAAAGCGATCCCTATATCAATCTTATTTCCATTTACCAAATTTGAAGGTGACTTCTGAGCCATGAGTAACAAAAAAGCTCGGGTATATGGACTACTCTTTGAAAATCTTTGGTCAATAAGATTTTTTTCATCAATAGAATATGAGTATTTATCAACTCCACTAAAATCATTTGATATTACATTATTAAAAAATATTATATCTTCGTCCATATGCAAATCTGTAGAACCTGCATATCGCCTTGAAAACGAAGTCTTCCAGAACCATTGCTTAAGAGTTTTACTTTGTTGGGCACTTGAGGTATTAATCTTGGAAAAGAAAAATGTTAACGGTACAATTTGATGCGAATGGGGCAAGAAATCTCTTGAGAGCATTTTTAATTCTGTTGACAGAAAATCTATAGTCTTTTCCAAGCTCTCTTTAAGTCTTTCAAAATTTGATTTAACAACGTCAGGGCTCATTGAAAGGATGTCTCTTGTTTTGGTTGTTTGTTGTACGATACCACTTAGACATTGAAGAATAATTTTATCAGGAGTTTCACCGAATCCTTTCCAATCCAAAATATCTAAAATTTCATCCATCTTTTCTTTCAAATGGAAATCTTCACTCCATGTCCATGCAATCATTAGGTCTAATGTGGTAAGTTTTGTTCCGGTACTATTAATTCTCTCAAATATTATTCCAACTTCTTCTTTTTTTCTTTTATAAGTTGTTATTATGGGTACCTCATAATTTTGAAATTTAGACGCCAATTCCACAGCAATATTTCTATGTTCAGGAGAATACTCTTCAATCTCCTTAATAAATTCTCCGGCATTAAGTAACATACTTAACTTTAAATTTTTATGATTTTCATTTAAGGAGTCTTTAGGTAAAAATTCTTTTTCATCTAAATAAAAATAGATGTCAAAAATTTCAGTATTAATTTTATACTTAATGTTATCCGGATCTTTAGTCTTATTTTTCCCAAAAATAGCATAAATTGTTGATACCCTCTGTTGTCCATCAAGCACATAATTAACAAGATATTGAGGTTCTCGATCTGGTATTAAATAGCCTGCAACATTCCTTGTAGAACGAAGCCTCTCATTTGAGTTCCACAAAAGAATGCTTCCTATTGGATAATCACGGTAGATGCTATCAAGTAAATCAATTACCTGCTCTTGATTCCAGACAAAGCCTCTTTGAAATGCAGGTATTTTAATGTCACCTTCTTCTATTCTACTTATAATTCTGTCGATCTTTGGTGATGATGGAGTAATTTCAGATAAGCCCATAATAACCTCATGAAATATTTAAGTCTTTTTAAAACTACACAATTTCCTATGTTTTATTGTAGAGGTTATTGGACCTCACATGTCTCAAGGAAAGAAACATCAACACTCGCTACAGCATAACCAAGGGACAAGACTAATTCCGTATGCTTACCATTTATCCCTACACGCACCAGCGGATAGCCTCAAACTCCTCGGTAGGCACATCGAACGAAAGGTATCCACGGCTGGGCCATCTCTCTATCTCCTCTTCTCCCCTGCATACGGAGACAATAAACTGCACCTCTTCATTGGCTGAAACCTGCATCAACCTGAATGGTATCGCTATCTCCAGGATATCCCCGGCTGCCACTCGTTCTATATCCTGCACCCTAACCCACTTCCCTTCACTATCCTTCTTAACGTGCACCGCCTCCACTTTACCAGGCTCAGGTATTTTTATCTCAATACGTCCTGCATGGGGACTGATGATATTGATATTAAATGCCAGGCCCGCTATATTAGAAGATGAAAGACTGATTCCTGTGTCAAGACGGATGAAAAGATGATCCAGATCAAGCCCATAGTATATGCCGGATACAATACTGTCTACCTGATGCATCACACCACCCGTTGCACGGGGGTCATAGATGCCGGCCGGAAGCCACTCATAATAGCTGGTGACAACCCCGTCTATTTCCGGCTTTAAAAAAGCAACGAGTTCCCTGATTAACTTGCTCTTCCTCTCCTCCCTCAATAACGGTATCAGATATCTTTCCGGAGGCTCTTTCCCTAATAGATTATAGATGCCTATCAGTTGTGCCCGGAATAGCTGATCAAATTTTTCATCTATCCCTGAATTATGCTCCTCCCCAAACCACCAGCACCAGTCACTCCCCTCAGCGATGTACAGTTTTTCCCAGGCCTCTTCAAATTTCTTTGTCTCATTATCATTACTTCCTTCTGCCTCTTTTTGTACAGAAACAAGGAGATCCCGCGTCTCGCCTAGGAGGTCCCATGCCGCATTGTCCTCTTCATCCCCTATCCATATTTTGAAGTTATGATTGATCCATGAACCCGGGAATAACCTTTCGATCCGCCTTGTCGGTGGATGTTCTGCCAGATAATCACCTATCCTTACCGTCTTAAAGGCGCTCTCATTGCTGAGTCTTTCATAGAGATAGGACAAAAAATCATGGCCATCATTCCTGTAGTGTTCCCAGGCATTTTCTCCATCGAGGATGATAGAGACAAGATGGTCTCCGTCGTGCCCTGCCACACCCTTTCTAATACGATGCAGACGATCAAGCAGATCATCCACTGCCCTTTTGCTGTCCCATTTGGAATATACAAATCCGATCAGGTCAGAAAGCTGGTGATCCCGGAATACCATGGAGATATTATATCCAAATCTTTCTACATAATAGGGTTTGTACAGTGCCTCAGGAACACTGTCATCCCCGGCAAGGCCGCGATGAAAATGGATATCCAGAGATTTGGCTAATATCTCCTCATCTGTCGCAATCCACTGGATCCCTCCATCGCTGATCAGAGGCAGGATATCCTCACTGACAGAGCCTTCGGACGGCCACATCCCTCTGGGCGGCTGTCCAAATATCTTTGTGTGAAAGGCTATAGCCCTCTCTATCTGGATCTTTGCATCCTCCGGATGCCGAAACCTCCTTTTAGGCAACATAATTCCGGGAATGGCTGCCTTTGCAATCTCTGTATCATACAGGAGAGGAAGTATCGGGTGATAATAGGGAGAGGCCGTCACCTCGATCTGTCCCCTCTCCATCATCTTTCTATATTCAGGGATGATCATCCGTAACACCTCGATCTGTTTCTTTACAAGCTTACCCTTCTCCTCTTCAGTAAAATCCCGCCCCTTTTCTATAAGGTGCCTTAATAGCGGATCAGAATCTTTGAACATGGGATCAAACCAGGCGAGATTAAACCATACCTGAAGGTCCAGGAAGTCCTGTGGAGTAAACCTGCGACAGGCCCTCTCAAGCACCTGCGGATTTGGCTCATAACCCCGCTTTTCCAGGAGGTCTCTGTATCTCGGATACACAAAGAGCATATTGTCCCACTGGAGTGAGAAGAAGTGGTTCAGGATGAATATCTTCTCCTGTATGGTAAGCCCGGCAGCAGGTTTCAGGGTCAGGTCCATATACTCATCGGTGATCCCATGGTCTGTGTAGTTCAGTATCTGTTCCATTAATGACGGGACCATATTAAATGTCTGATGGATAGAGGGATAACCCTCTAAAATAGCGGCCATATCGTAGTAGTCTTTTATCCCGTGGAGCCTCACCCACGGCATGATGAACTTGTTAGATAGCGGGTCCTTATAGTAAGGTTGATGCATGTGCCAGAGAAAGGCTATGTGTAATGGACGGTCTTTCATTTATCTTTATTCTTATCCTGGAACCTGTAGATGAGCTCCCCCTCTTTGACCAGACCCAACCTCTCTCTTGCCAGCGCTTCTATAGAATCAGGGTCTGTTTTAAGCGACTCCACATCCCCTTTCAGTCTTTTATTCTCCGTATCGAGCCGGGATATCTCATCCCTGATACGGTCATATTCCCGTTTCATAGAAATATATTTTACAACCCCCAGCTCACTAAATATAAAGGATAAAATCAGATAGGAGGAAACAACAGCAATTCCTGCGGCCAGCAATATCCTTTTACGTTGTCTGATAAAACCCAGGACTTTGGCTCTCACTGTAGAAAAACCCTCTGCCCCCGATACAGGGCTGTCTCTCCAAGCTCCTCTTCAATCCGGATCAGCTGATTATACTTGGCCATCCTGTCTGTCCTGGACAGGGAACCTGTCTTAATTTGACCAGTATTACAGGCAACGGAGAGGTCTGCGATCGTCGTATCCTCTGTCTCACCGGAGCGGTGAGATATGACTGCTGTATAGCCTGCCCTCTTTGCCATCTCAACGGCATCAAGGGTCTCTGTGAGTGTACCGATCTGATTCACCTTTACCAATATAGAGTTTCCTATCCCTTCACGGATCCCTTTTTCCAGTAATTTTACATTTGTAACAAATATGTCATCCCCTACCAGTTGAACCTTTTTGCCAAGCCTCGACGTAAGGGCCTTCCAGCCATTCCAATCATCCTCCGAAAGCCCGTCTTCTATAGATATTATGGGGTATTGATTGACAAGATCCTCATAAAATCGGATCATCTCATCAGAGGACCTGCCACCACTGCCTTCACCTTTTAAATAGTATTTACCCTCTTTATAGAATTCACTCGACGCCGCATCCAGTGCGATCAATATATCCTCACCAGGCCGGTAACCGGCACCCTCTATGCTCCTGATGATTAGCTGTATCGCCTCTTCATTGGAGGAGAGGTCCGGGGCAAAACCACCCTCATCACCAACAGCGGTGTGATAACCCTTCTCATGGAGGACACCCTTCAACGTATGAAACACCTCAGCCCCCATCCTGATTGCATCAGATATACTGTCCGCCCCTGCAGGGACGATCATAAACTCCTGAAGATCAAGATTGTTATCCGCATGTTTCCCGCCATTAAGGATATTCATCAGGGGGACCGGGAGCTCCCGTGCACTCACCCCGCCGATATAGCGAAATAATGGCAGACCGGCATATTCTGCCGCTGCCTTAGCGCAGGCAAGGGATACGCTCAATATGGCGTTGGCGCCAAGATTCTCCTTGTTATCCGTACCGTCTAATTCTATCATGATTTTGTCTATCAGAACCTGCTCCGTTGCATCTGTCCCCTTGATTGCCGGACCTATCTTATCAATGACATGGACTACCGCCTTGCTGACACCCTTACCAAGATAGCGGCCTTTCTCACCATCCCTCAATTCGAGGGCCTCCTTCTTCCCCGTAGATGCACCGGATGGGACGGCCGCACGTCCCAATACACCGCTCTCCAGGATTACCTCTGCCTCTACGGTAGGATTTCCTCTTGAGTCCAGTATCTCCCGCGCAAAAACATCTATGATCTCGCTCATTAGCTTCTCCTTGTTCTTACTTCTCACCTCTGACTTCTAACGCAGGCTAAAGCCTGCGACTACAGCCTGCGACTACAGCCTGCGACTACAGCCTGCGACTACAGTCACCTAACTTAGTTTCTTCTTCAGCATCTCGTTCACCACGGCAGGATTGGCCTTTCCACCTGATAGTTTCATCACCTGGCCTACAAAAAAACCTAATAACCTCTCTTTTCCACCCCGGTATGCCTCGGCCTCTGTCGGGTTCTCTTTGATAACACGTTCTACATAGTCTTCTATCTCACTCTCATCTTTAATCTGGACTAACCCCTTTTCCTTCACAATGCCCTCTGGATCTTTTCCGGTTTTATACATCTCTTCAAATACTGTCTTTGCGATCTTACCACTGATTATCCCATCATCGATCATCCTGATCATCTTTGATAATTGGAAGGGCTTAAGCGGTGATTCATCCACGTCCACTCCTGACAGCTTTAATTGCCTCAGCAGGTCTCCCATGATCCAGTTGCTTATGACCTTTGGTTTCCGGTACTCCAGGATGCACTCTTCAAAGAAGCCTGCAAGTACCTTAGAGGATGTGAGTACCCGAGCATCATATTCCGGTATCTCATACTCTCTGATAAACCGATCCCTCTTTTCATCCGGCAACTCAGGGAGTCTCTTCCTGATCTCCTCTTGCCATTCTATGGATACCTCTAATGGCACAAGGTCAGGCTCCGGGAAGTATCGATAGTCATGTGCCTCCTCCTTTGACCTCATCGATACAGTTATCCCCCGGCCTGTATCCCACAACCTTGTCTCCTGGACCACCTTACCGCCCCCCTCCAGCAGATCAATCTGTCTCGTTATCTCATACTCCAGGGCCTTTTGCACAAACCTGAAAGAGTTCATATTTTTTACTTCTGCCTTTGTACCCAGTCTCGTCTCTCCAACCAGTCTTACTGAGACATTGGCATCACAGCGAAAACTCCCCTCCTCCATATTCCCATCACAAATCTCCAGATAACGGAGGACCTCTCTGAGTCTCTTCAAATACTCCACAGCCTCTTCTGGCATACGCATATCAGGCTCACTCACGATCTCGATAAGGGGGACTCCAGCCCTGTTCAGATCCACGAGGCTTGAATCCTCAGTCCCTACATGGATAGACTTTCCTGCATCCTCTTCCATATGGATCCTTGTCAGACTGATCCGTTTAATATCTCCATTCACATCGATCTCGATCTGCCCGCCTGTTGCCAGAGGCTGCTCATATTGCGATATCTGATACCCCTTGGGCAGATCAGGATAAAAGTAGTTTTTCCTTGCAAAGCGGCATCGCGGTTCTATCCGGGAATGAGTTGCCAGGGCCATCATGATGGCAAAGTTCACCGCCTCCTTGTTTAGTACCGGCAGAACGCCGGGAAGGCCAAGGCATACCGGACATGTCTGTGTATTCGCAGAGGCACCAAACTTCGTGCTGCAGCCACAGAAGATCTTAGACTTGGTCAGGAGTTGTGCATGAATCTCCAGACCAATCACCGCCTCATA
>JAHFEQ010000047.1:0-2085 GCA_023248395.1 Nitrospirota bacterium | reverse complement strand
TATGCCACTCCGTTGCCTGCTCATAGGCATAGGCGATCTGCAATATCCTCTCTTCATTAAAATGCCTGCCGAGTATCTGTAAGCCCACAGGCAGACGATTGTCAGTAAACCCACACGGGATCGAGATCCCGGGGATCCCTGCAAGATTTACAGATATTGTAAATATGTCAGACAAATACATCTGTAAAGGGTCCTGTGTCCTCTCGCCAACCCTGAAGGCCGGAGTTGGAGAGGTGGGCGTCAATATGGCATCCACCTCCTCAAATGCCTTATCAAAATCTCTCTTGATCAGGGTCCTCACCTGCTGCGCCTTTCTGTAATAGGCATCATAATAGCCTGCACTAAGCACATAGGTCCCGAGCATGATTCTGCGTTTTACCTCAGGGCCAAACCCCTCATCCCTCGTCTTCATATACATATCCATAAGATCATCCGCATCCTTCGTCCTGTATCCATATTTCACCCCATCATACCTGGCCAGGTTAGAGCTTGCCTCTGCGGTGGCTATGATATAATAGGTGGCTATGGCATATTCTGTATGGGGAAGAGATATATCCACGATGACAGCGCCTAATCCCTCAAGTACCCTTATGGCGTCTTTAACACACCGGTCGACAGAGGGGTCGATACCGCTTATGAAATACTCCCCTGGTATGCCCAACCTTACCCCCTTTATATTCTGCCTTAATGCCCTCGTATAATCAGGCACGGGCAGGTCTACGGAGGTGGAATCTTTCCTGTCATGTCCACTGATCGCCTTCAACAATAGGGCACAGTCCGTAACATCCTTTGTAATAGGTCCAATCTGATCGAGAGAGGATGCAAAGGCAATCAGGCCATAGCGGGAGACAAGGCCATAGGTTGGTTTTAATCCCACCACCCCGCACAGTGCGGCGGGTTGTCTGATAGACCCGCCTGTGTCAGAGCCCAATGCAGCGATACACTCATCGGCAGCAACCGCAGCTACAGAGCCGCCGCTTGACCCCCCCGGCACCCTGCTGACATCCCATGGATTCCTCGTCACCTGATAAGAGGAGTTCTCTGTAGAGGACCCCATTGCAAACTCGTCCATGTTGGTCATCCCTGTATGGACATAGCCCTCCCTGTTCAATTTGTCTATGACAGTCGCATTATAAGGGGAGATAAAGTTATGAAGGATTTTAGAGGCGCAGGTACTCGTCGCACCTTCGGTGCATATATTGTCCTTGATCGCAACAGGAATTCCCATGAGGGCATGAAATTTATTGCTGCTACTCCGTATCGTATTATCAGCCCTCTCTGCCTGCACAACGGCCCTATCCTCTGTAAGACGTATATAGGCACGGACCTTATCATCGACCTCGCTAATCCGTGAGAACACAGACTCCGTGATCTCCCGTGAAGAGATCTCTTTTTTTCTCAGGAGCTCATGGAGCTCATGTATTGTCAGTTGGCAAAGTTTTAAATCTTCCATCCCACTTTCTCTTTTTTCTCCGTAATCCTTCAGTGGAGGGCGGGGCTGTTGCCCCTTCGCTCCTGGCCTTCGCAGTTGACCTATCTAAGGCGAGCAGGTGGGGAAGCCTTCCAACCTCTAACGGGCTGGCTTTCCTCCACCTGCTCGCCTTGATAGGTACCCAACTGCTCCCGGCAAGTCGCTCAGGGGCAACAGCCCCGCCCGTCAGCAAAACATTACTTTTCTCCTACTTGCTACCTACCTTAACGATCTTATTTTTCTCGTCCACTATAATTATCCTGGGTTTGAAGGTCTTTAGCTCTTCCTCATTATAGTATTCATAACAGAATATCACGATCTTATCGCCCACGACGGCCTTTCTCGCTGTGGGACCGTTGAGACAGACCTGTCCACTCCCCCGAGGTCCTGGTATGACATAGGTCTCAAAACGTTCTCCATTATTCAGATTGGATACCATGACCTGCTCGTAAGGGAGTATGCCCGCAGCCTCAATCAGCTCCTCATCAATGGTAATGCTCCCTTCATATGAGAGGTTTGCATCCGTCACAGTGGCCCTGTGTATCTTTGATCTCAACATTTCCCGTAGCAAAGTATCCTCCTCCTGTTATCAGCAATTAGCCTCTAACTTCTAA
>JAHFEQ010000046.1 GCA_023248395.1 Nitrospirota bacterium | reverse complement strand
GGGAGATTATAAAGGCATTAGAATATGGGGCTGTGGATTTTATACCCAAGAATCTGTCCGGTAATATAACAAATATAGTCAATATAAAAAATGAACTTATAGAAAAGATCAAACTTTTTGGCAAAAGAAAAATTGTTCATCATAGAAATGAGCGGGGGTCAGAAGGTGTCAAACCGGCATTACCATTGGGTCGATGTTTCCCACTTGGGAGAAATAAAATTAATATTGTTGTGATTGGTGCATCTACAGGTGGACCTAAGTCTCTGCAGGATGTTATCCCGAGGTTGCCCAAAAATTTCCCATGCGGCGTGCTTATAGTCCAGCACATGCTTCCGGTCTTTACAGCATCTTTTGCCGAAAGGATAAAAGAGATGAGTCATATAGAGGTAAGAGAGGCCAGGGATGGAGATACAATAACACCAGGGCTTGCACTGGTAGCTCCTGGCGGTTTCCATCTTACGGTGAAAAAAAGGTCTACTGGAGAGCATCGAATAAGCCTGTCAAAAGAGCCTCCGATGCCTCATATGCCGTCAGTTGATGTAACCATGAAATCAGTAGCACAGGTATATTCAGAACATGTTCTTGGTGTGATAATGACAGGTATGGGGCGAGATGGTCAGGAGGGTATAAAGGCCATAAAAGGGGTCAAAGGTAAGACCATTGCCCAGGATGAGGCATCGTCTGTTATATTTGGGATGCCAAAGGCTGCCATAGAAAGCGGCTGTATAGATAAGGTAGTACCCCTGGGGAAAATAGCCGAGGAAATAATAAATATGTTTTAGCAAGAAGGAAATATCCCTGATGTCAAATATTATTAGAGTATATCTTCTAATAGAGATTTATACTTCTGTGATGGATGAAAAGATTGCTGAGGGGATTGCATCACACTGGGGATTGGGGCTTGCACATCTTCTGGAGAGGCGGATAAATATCCACCATCCTGATGCCGATAAGATGAGTAGCCAGCAGGGGGAGAAGACATGAAGATAGATGATCGAGGGGCTATCAGATCAAATCAGGAGTGGTAAATACGACGTCAGAGCCGAATTAATAGAATCCAAACTGCTGAGAGAATATCTCATGGATATACTGTTCATGACATAATTCAGGGAGCGATCTTGGACGAAAAATATGGAAATCTTTTAGAGATATTGGAGAAGGAGGTAGATCTTTATGGAGAATTTCTTAACCTCCTCCGGATGGAAAGACAGTATATGGTAGACCTGTCTTCGGACAAACTTCATGAATGTTCTAACCATAGGGAAACCATTATATTAAATCTACAGATATTAGAGGAGTCGAGAAAGGATCTAATAGCCTTAATGCTAAATGGTCATCAGTTTGGTACCCCTACCTTAGCTATAATAATCGAGGGGGCTCCAACGAGGTATAAGAAGGGTTTAGAAATGTGCCGTTCAAATCTTTTATCTTTGGTCAATAGCATAAGGGAGATAAATCAGGTTAATGGGATCCTTGCTGAACGTGTCATAAATTATACGAGAAATTCCCTTTCTTTCTTAAACCGCCTTGCCCATGACCTATCAGTTTATCACTCTTCGGACCGAATGGAGCAGGAAAAGAAGACCAGCAGATTGATTTATAAAAAAGGATAGAGATGAGTAGTATAAGAGGAAGGCTAAACAGGTAGTGCATGAATTCCTTTATCTGATTGAAGAATCTCTTCAGATATAGCTATTTGCAGTTCTGATAATTTGTTGTAACACACCTCTTCAATCTTAATAATAGCTTGTATAGTCTTTTCAATATCCTTAAGGCAGGGCAGGATATCTCTATCATAGAATAAATTATGTGATACCTGGTTTATTAATATCGACATCTTTTTCTCTATCGTTTCTATTTTGTTTATACATTTATCTTTTTCATGCAAGATGGCCTGCAATCCAATCATGTCCATTGCACTGATCATGTTCATTTGCTGAGAAGTTTTTGCTAATATAATTCTATAGGTATCTAATTCATCCGTAAGGATGGAGAGTAGGTCTTCTTTGAGATTTGAATTCATAGTATCGCCTTCCTTCCTGCATTTCTCCTTCGGCAGTCTGTATGGGGGAGCTTGCCGCCAGGTATTTCTTGAAGCTATCCTTAGAGTTGCCACCTCTTTATAAAAGTGTGTCTTAATATCGGGGAGGGTGGAAGATTACTTTAGACCTGATATGGTATTTACATGCAAAAGTTTTTTTGTCATAATACACCTCCTCTGCACAGAGTAGTCTGCATTTACCGGCCTGAAGTCAACATATTACCACGCTACATTCTTGCCCCTTGTTTGCTAAAGTATTTTGGGATAGAATCTGTGTGTCCTGTCTATTAAACAATGAGGGGTCCTCAATTGCAGCTCGATATTGAACTTCAGAGGTTTTACAGCGATGTGATGCAGAGTCTTTCTGCCTTCCAGCGGATCGTGGCTACAGTCAACAAGAAGTCCGGCGTTAAGGCGATCTGCGAAGAGGTTGTGGGAATACTCTCAAATGAACTGGGATTAGACCATTGTTCTATCATGTTATTAGATGAGAGTGGCCATTATGTAGTCAATGAGGCAGGGGTATCCGCAAAAGATGTCACTAAAGGAGAGCCCTCTTTGAACCGGTCGTTTAAAATCGGGGAGGGGGTGGCTGGCATGGTAGCCAAGACCAGTACCCCTATCCTGATATCTGATGTCGATCAGGATGGGAGGTTCTTAAAGATTGAGTCCGCGGTAGATATAGGATCCCTATTATGTCTTCCTGTGTGTTCGGGGGACAGAGTGGTTGGTGTTCTTAATCTGTCCCATAAAAGACGTAATTTTTTCAGTAAACATCATGAGAAGGTTTTTTCTATACTCTCTGTAACCATAGGCCATCTTGTTACCTTTGTCTGTCTTCAAAAGGACCTTGAGGGGTTAAATAGAGACCTTCAGCAGACTATCATGGAAAGGACAAGAGAGATAGAGGCGTCTCACGAGTATCTGAAGAATATATTCGAGAATGCAAGCGATATTATATTCACGATTGACAATGAAGGACTATTTACCTTCCTCAACAAAAGGGTAGAGGATCTGGGATATACAAGAGACGAGCTTGTCGGTCAGCCCTTTGATTCTCTATTGATCAGTGAAGAGGGGATACGTGCCTTTGTGAATGTATTAAAACAGGGGGGCAGAAAAACGCTCGAGATGGAGTTAAAGGGGAAGGGCGGGACTGTATGGCAGACCCTGTGCAGTTTTACACCTCTCCGGAATAGTGGTCAGGGAATCGTAGGGCTTCTTGGGGTTGCGAAGGATATTACCGAGCGTAAGATGCTGGAGAAGAAACTCCTCCAGACAGAAAAACTTGCGTCTCTGGGTACCTTTGTTTCTGGCATTGCCCATGAGCTCAACAACAGGCTTCTGCCTGTGTTGGTCTATTCTGAGATCCTTCAGGAATCCTCTCTTGGAGATCATGAATTAAAACTGATTAAGACGATCAATCGTTCTGCCATGGGAGCAAGACATATTGTTGAATCCTTGTTGCGGTTCTCCAGACAGGAGACGCCTTCCAAGAGTTATATCAATTTAAATAGCGTATTGAACAGCGTGGTCAATATTCTCTACTACAGGATGTCCTCTGGCGCCATAGAATTAAAGACAGACCTTGATAAATCCCTGCCAATGACCTTTGCAGATGAGAGACAGATAGAGCAGGTCTTTGTAAATATTATCAACAACGCCTGTGACGCCCTTGAGGAGAGGGGGAAGGAAGCTGGTGAGATTACCATAAGATCATACTCTGCAGATGGCGAAATATTTTTTGAGATAGCCAACAATGGCCCTGAGATCCAAAAAGAGAGGCTGGGCAAGATATTCGATCCCTTCTATACGAGTAAGGAAGTAGGGCAGGGGACGGGTCTGGGGTTGAGTCTTTGCTATGGTATTATACAAGAACACGGTGGAGACATCACTGTCGTGAGCGAAGAGGGAATGACTGTATTTACCATTAGGATTCCTGTCATTGCTGCAGGAGGGTATGCCAGTCATCCTGTTTCTGACTCCCGGGAGATGGGTAAGGCGGAAGAGAGAAGAGATAAGAAACGGATCCTTATTGTGGACGACGAGGAAGATCAGGTCGATGTCATGACGCAGATACTGAAGGGGAGGTATGCTGTAACAGGGACGAATTCAGGTCAGGAGGCCATAGAGAAGTTGAAAAATGAGAAATATGATCTCATCGTCTGTGATGTCAGGATGCCGGGGATAGACGGTGCCGGTGTCTATGAGTGGATAAAGGAGCACAGGCCGCCTATGGTAAGCAGGATCCTGTTCTCAACGGGGGATACACTGGGGCCGAAGGCTGAGAAGATAATAAGTAGAATAGGGAACAACTATATCACCAAACCCTATAATGCTGAGGAATTCCTCAGGAAAATAGATGATATTTTGACCCAGGATGAACATTTACCTAACGAATAATTCGGCCCTTATTGTCGTGGATGTCCAGAATGACTTCTGTCCCGGTGGGGCACTCCCGGTCCCGGGAGGGGACAAGGTTGTATCCGTTCTGAATATCTATATCAGGAAATTTATTGAAAGGGGTCTACCGATCCATTTTACGAGAGACTGGCATCCGGAACGTCATATCTCATTTAAATCAGAGGGCGGGATATGGCCGCCACATTGTATTCAGGGGACAGGGGGTGCCAGGTTTCACCCTGAGCTTTCTATCCCTTCTACAGCGGTCACAGTCTCAAAAGGGACAGAGCCTGGCATGGATGCCTACTCAGGTTTTCAGGGAACCAATCTTGGAAGTCAGATTAGGGCAAGGGGCATACGACGGCTCTTTGTGGGTGGACTGGCGACAGACTACTGCGTAAAGAGTACGGTATTGGACGCCCTTAAAGAGGGATTTGAGACGGTCTTTCTCAATGATGCATCAAAAGGTGTAGATGTGAATCCAGGGGATAGTGAGCGGGCTGTTGAAGAGATGTTGAGGGCAGGCGCTGTTAAGATAATCCTTGAGGACATAATTTAGGAATCACCCTCACCTGTTATCTGTAAATATTGATGGGAGACGTAAAGATGAAACGAAAGCTGCACACCGCTGATTTTGATGATATTAAAGCAGGGAAGATTACAGATATCTATTTTGATCGGACCATCAGGATATTAAAGGCCAAAGGGATAGACAAGTGGGTGAAGGCGGAGTTTATAGCAAAGAACTTTCCTGAAGATTGGGAGTGGGGGGTCTTTGCAGGGCTTGAAGAATGTTCAACTCTTCTTGAAGGGATGAAGATCAATGTACGTGCCATGCCCGAGGGGACCATCTTTAATGCCTATCAACCTGTCCTTGAGATCGAGGGGATGTATACAGATTTTGGTCTTTACGAGACGGCAATCCTCGGGTTTTTATGCCAGGCCTCAGGGATTGCTACAAAGGCTGCCAGGTGCAAGAAGGCAGCTGGAGACAGGGGAGTGATCAGCTTTGGGGCAAGAAGGATGCACCCTGCAATCGCCCCGATGGTCGAGCGGAGTGCCTACATTGGTGGCTGCGATGGCGTTGCCGTGGTTATGAGTGGTGAGCTTATCGGAGAGGATCCCATGGGGACAATGCCGCATGCACTGATTATTTTAATGGGGAATTCTGTAAAGGCCACAAAGGCATTCCATGAGGTTATTGAACCTGAGGTAAAAAGGGTTGCACTGGTAGATACCTTTGGTGATGAGAAATTCGAGTCCATTGCAGTGGCAGAGGCTATGGGTGGGGATCTCTACGGTGTGAGGCTGGATACCCCGGCGAGCCGGAGGGGGAATTTCCTGAGGATACTGCAGGAGGTGAGGTGGGAGCTTGATATCAGGGGTTATAAGGATGTAAAGATCTTTGTGAGTGGCGGATTGGATGAGGATAAGATATTGGAGTTAAATCCTGTTGTGGATGCGTATGGGGTTGGGACTTCTATCAGCAGTGCAAAGGTGATAGACTTTGCCATGGATATCATTGACGTTGAGGGGATGCCGTTCGCCAAGCGTGGTAAAATGTCAGGATCAAAGCGGGTATTACGGTGTGATCATTGTTATAGTTTCAAAATGATACCCGTAAAAGATAAAGACAGCTCAAACGGTTTAAAATGTAAGTGCGGCGAGGTATTGAGAGATATCCTTTTACCCTTTGTTGAGGATGGGAAGATAATAGGTAGCAGACGCTCCGCACGTGAGATCAGAGAATATGTCCTGAAACAACTTGTTCATTTTTCACTGGACTCATTCTAACCTCGGCATCAAAATAGTAGCCGCACAAAAAGTCCACGTCGTGCAGGTCCTGAGGGTCAATGGGGAATGCCTGGCACTGTTTTGGCCTTCCCTTATCGTATATGGCACATCGGGTATTCCACTGAGGTCCTTCGAGGAAAGGACATTTGTACAGGAGGCTGCAGCACTTTCCGCATTGAAAGCAGTCTCCATACCGTGTCTTCTCCTGTTCCTCTATGTATTTTTGCTTAAAGATACATAAGACGAGACGTCTTAACTTACTATTTATTTTTTTTATGGTTCTTCTGGCATGCCTGTCTATGTAATACTGGAGTATCCGCGTCAATAGTCCCTCCTGTTAAAATTACCCGATACCAATGACCAATCACCCAATAATCCACAATACTTAATTTCCAATCAAAAAACACATAACCATAACATACCTTTGGGATTTGTTTCAAGATTTTTTTGGGGTGTGGAGATTTTTACAGGGTGATGATATTTATGGCCCTTGCAACAATATAGACCAACTTTTTTAAATCGGCCTTTGAAATACTGAGCGGTGGCATCAATATGATGACATTTCCGATAGGTCTCAGCAATAACCCCATCTTCCTTGCCTCCAGACAGGTGCGAATCCCTGCTTTTTCTTCCAGTCGATAGGGTGTCTTTTTATTTTTGTCTTTTACCAGTTCGATACCTGCTATCAATCCTTTTTGTCTTATATCCCCCACATGGGGGTGATCTTTCAGTGGCACCAGTAGTTGTTCAAAGAGGGCGATCTTCGGCTGCAAATTATCAAGCACCCCTTCCTTCTCAAATATCTCGATATTGGCTATTGCTGCAGCACAGCCTAAGGGGTTTCCTGTATAACTGTGCCCGTGGAAGAATGTCTTAAACTCCCCGTATTCTCCAAGGAAGGCGGCATAGATATCCTCGGTAACTAATGTGGCAGCAAGGGGGAGATAGCCGCCTGTGATGCCTTTGGCAATGGCCATGATATCCGGGATCACCTCCTCGTGCTCGCAGGCAAACATGCACCCTGTCCGGCCAAAACCTGTGGCTACTTCGTCAGCGATCAGGAGGACATGATACTGTGTGCACAAGGCTCTGATCTTTTTAAGATAGCCCGATGGGGCTATGATCATCCCTGCTGCTGCCTGCACAAGAGGTTCAATGATCATGGCTGCGATTTCTTTATGGTGCCTCTTGAATATCTCTTCCACCTTGCCGGTGCAGGTCAACTGACAATCAGGATATGTCTTATTCAATGGACACCTGTAACAATCTGGGGAAGGGGCCTTAAAGCTTTCAAATAATAGTGGCTTATAGATCCTGTGGAAGAGGTCTATCCCCCCGAGGCTGACAGAGCCAATCGTATCCCCATGGTATGCGTTCATCAGGGTAAGGAATTTCGTCTTTTTCCTGTGCCTTCCCCCTTTCAGTTGCCAGTAGTGAAAGGCCATCTTCAGGCCTACTTCCACAGCGGTTGAACCATTATCAGAATAGAATACCTTTGATAATGAGGTTAAGCCAGACCTGTGTACAAGGACTATTAACTTTTCTGCCAGTAATATTGCCGGTATATTTGAAAGTCCCAGAAGGGTGCTATGGGCGATCTTTTTTAGCTGTGCGGCGAGTGCCTTATCAATGGCCTTTTTCCTGTGCCCATGGATATTCACCCATATAGAGGATGTGCCGTCGATGTAGCATTTGTTATTTGTATCGATTAAAAAAGATCCGGTACCCCTTTCTATAATTACAGGCAACTCAGATACCCACTCTCTCATCTGGGTAAAGGGGTGCCACAGGTATTTTTTGTCTTTCTCCTCCAAGGTCCACGTTTTTCTAATCATAAGAGACAAAAAGTATACTATTTGATCCCCCCTGTCAAATCCTGTTCCCCTATATCCTATCCCCGTATAATAACATTCTAAGACCCTTTACAAAGATAATTAAAAGGTAATATAATATCCCTAACGTGCCTGGGGACAGATTAATAAAGATTGATTACAGAGATGTCATAACAGATTCCAGTGATTAATCTCTGTAATCTTCATTAAAAAATCTCTGGAATCATATAAAAAAAGGAGGAATGTATGTTTAATCTTAAAAAGGTCTCAAACGCTCGACTTGCCTTTGCTGCTATACTCATCTCAGTAGGGGTGTTATTTGGCATTGTGATATCCTCTAACCTTGGCTGGATGCCGTTAGGTCAGGCCAAGGTAGAGCCGCTTTCTCCCAAGGTAACAGAGCCGTTAGAGGCTACAGAGAAGGCCTTTGTAATGATAGCGAAGCGTGTCGTCCCCTCTGTGGTCAATATCTCTACCACAAAAATGACAAAAGGACCTGAGGAGACTCCCTATAGTCCTTTCTTTCAGGACCCATACTTCAGGCGTTTTTTTGAAGAAGAGATGCCGAGGGATCATGAGTCACCAAGAAAACGTAAGGAACAGAGTCTCGGTTCCGGAGTGATTGTTTCGGAAGATGGGTACATCATTACCAATAACCATGTCGTTGAAGGAGCCGACGAGATAAAGGTTCTCCTCTCTGACAAAAGGGAATTCACGGGAAAAGTAGTCGGTTCAGATCCAAAGACGGACCTGGCGGTGATTAAGATTAAGGCCAGTGATCTTCCCACGGTTGTCTGGGGCGATTCAGATAAGATCGAAGTCGGTGAGTTTGTCCTTGCTATCGGCAGTCCCTTTGGACTGAACCAGACTGTCACAAGCGGGATCATCAGCGCCAAAGGTCGTGCCAATGTGGGTATCGCTGATTATGAAGACTTCATTCAGACAGACGCTGCTATCAATCCAGGGAACTCGGGTGGTGCCCTCGTGAATATCAGGGGTGAACTGGTGGGTATCAATACAGCCATCTTTACGAGAAGTGGCGGGTATATGGGGATTGGGTTCGCTGTGCCGGCCAATATGGTTAAATCGGTTATGGATAGCCTGGTAAAAGTGGGTAAAGTGACCCGCGGCTGGCTTGGTGTGTATATTCAGGATATTACACCGGAACTTGCAAAACAATTTAACTTAAGTTCAAATCAGGGGGCCCTCGTGAGTGATGTTATTGACGGCAGTCCGGCAGAAAAGGCCGGGTTTGAACGGGGAGATGTTATTGTCGGGTACAATGGAAAAGAGGTTGAGAACACCGGATATCTCAGGAATTTGGTGGCCCAGACTCTTGTAGGCAAGGTGATCGATGTAAGGGTAATTCGTGATGGAAATGAAAAGGTGTTAAAGGTGACCATAGCTGAACTCCCTGCTGAGGTGTCAAAAGGTAGGGGTGAAAAGGAGGAAGGAACTGGGGGTATTTTTGAAGGAGTAACAGTCCAAAATCTTACGCCAGATTTCCGGGAGAGATTAGATATCCCTGAGAAGGTTATAGGAGTTTTAGTTACGGCTGTGGAGACTGGTTCTGTTGCTGAAGAATCCGGACTTAAGGCAGGGGATGTCATACTGGAAATAAACAAGAAGAGCACGAAAACGATAAAGGATTTTAGTAAGGTCGTAGGTGAAGTGAAAAAAGAAGAAGGGGTTTTGTTACTGGTGTTTAGAGAGGGGATGACGATCTTTATTACAATGTCCCCTGGAAAGTAATTTTTTACTGCTATGAAAGTAACGGCAATCATACCCTCTGCGGGCAAGGGAAAGCGGATGGGGCATACGGTTCCAAAACACTTCCTGCGTCTTGAGGATAAGCCCATACTGGCGTATACCCTTGAGGCATTTGAAAAATGTTCTGAGGTCGACTACGTGTTGATCGTTGTGAGGTCAGGGGAGGAGGAATATTGCCTTAACGAGGTTGTCGAGAAGTACACGTTTAATAAGGTGTTAAGGATAGTGATAGGAGGAGAGAAGAGGCAGGACTCCGTATATAACGGCATAAAAGAGCTTGATCATGATACGGATATTGTCGTTGTTCATGATGGGGTAAGGCCTTTTGTATCCCCTGGGCTGATCAGTGAGACGGTAAAGTTAGCCATGTATGAGGATGGAGTTGTCGCTGCTCTGCCAGTGAAGGATACTATAAAAGAGGTTACCGGTGAGGGGGTTATAAAGAGTACACCCCATCGGGAGTTTCTGTGGTATGCCCAGACCCCTCAGACTTTTAAAAAGAGGGTTCTGGAAGAGGCCTTTATCAGGGCCTACAATGAGGGATTCTACGGAACCGATGAGTCCTCTCTGATAGAAAGGATGGGCGGCAAGGTTAAAATTATAGAAGGGTCACCTGAAAATATCAAAATAACAACAAAAGAGGACCTTCTGCAGGCTGAGATTATACTAAGAATGCGAAAGAGGCGAGAGGGGTAATGAGAGTTGGCGTGGGGTTTGATATTCATAGACTTGAAGAGGGAAGGGAAGTTATCTTGGGAGGGGTGAGCATCCCCTTTGAGAAGTCGCTGGCCGGACACTCTGATGCGGATGTGTTACTCCATGCCATCTGTGACGCCATGCTCGGTGCTGCAGGAGAAGGGGATATCGGTGTACACTTTCCTAATACAGATCCACTCTTTAAAGGGATATCGAGTATTGAATTACTGAAGAAGACCAATGAAATTATAGAGGGACGGGGATATAGAGTCTCAAATATAGACTCTGTCCTCATAGCCGAGGGCCCGAGGATTTCTCCATACCGGGATGCTATGATAAAAAATATTGCAATGGCATTAAGGGTGGAACCTAATCAGATTCATATTAAGGCTACGACGAGTGAGGGGATAGGATCCCTTGGGAGGGGAGAGGGCATAGCTGCTTACGTGGTCTGCCTGCTGGTATAGTTGCCCACTTTCGAGACTTTTTTTGAGGCCATCAAATTTAAGAAGTGTTAGAGACTATCAAAAAGGATTTATATGCTGTATTCGACAGGGACCCTGCTGCCACTAATATTATTGAGGTGTTACTTACATACCCGGGCCTTCATGCCCTTATCCTTTATCGCATTGCGCATTGGTTGTGGGGAAAGAAGGTCCCTGTTATTCCGCGATTGATCTCACATCTTGGCAGGTTCTTGACGGGCATAGAGATACATCCAGGGGCGACGATAGGCTCTGGCTTCTTTATAGATCATGGAATGGGGGTAGTCGTAGGGGAGACAACAATAATAGGTAATAACGTGACACTCTTTCAGGGGGTGACCTTAGGGGGGACTGGTAAGGAGAAAGGGAAACGGCATCCTACCTTAGGCAATAATATTGTCGTTGGCGTTGGGGCAAAGGTGCTTGGTGACATTGTCATAGGGGATAATGTAAAAATAGGGGCCAATTCAGTTGTCCTTGAGTCTGTCCCGATGGATGCTACAGTCGTTGGTGTTCCGGGGAGGGTGGTGAAACAGGGGGGCAGACGTCTCTCAGAAACTATGTTGGATCATGTCCATCTTCCTGATCCTGTAGCAGACAGAATTGAACGGATAGAAAAGGAGCTTGAAGAGATTAAGAATCAAATAAGGGGTCTCAAATGAACCTGAATACCATTGAAGATGCTATTGATGAACTAAGGCAGGGAAAGATGGTCATCCTTGTTGACGACGAGGACCGGGAAAATGAAGGGGACCTTGTGATGGCAGCCGGGAAGATCACCCCTGAATCTATTAATTTCATGGCACGTTACGGGAGGGGGCTTATCTGTCTGACCCTAACCCCGGAGCGGGTGGAAGAGTTGGCCCTCCAGCCGATGGCTTTTGAAAATACCGCCCCATTTGGTACCGCATTTACAGTTTCTATTGATGCGTTGCATGGCACCACGACAGGCATATCCGCATCTGACAGGGCGACTACGATACTTATAGCAATCCATCCGGATACAAAACCTAATGATCTGGGAAGGCCCGGTCATATATTTCCCATCAAGGCCCAAAAAGGGGGTGTTTTAAAGAGGGCCGGGCAGACCGAAGGGTCTGTGGATCTTGCAAGATTAGCCGGACTTTATCCAGCCGGAGTTATATGTGAGATCATGAATGAAGATGGCACAATGGCGAGGCTCCCGGAATTAATAAAGTTCGCAGGAGATAATCAGCTCAAGATCGTTACAGTGAAGGATCTTATAGAGTATAGATTAAAGCGTGAGTCTTTTGTAAGGGAGATCACATCCTCTAATCTCCCCACTGAATATGGTGATTTTAAGGTGATTATCTATGAAGATGATCTTGAGCATAATACCCATCTTGCACTCGTCAAAGGGGAGATAAAGAGTTTAGAGAAGGTCCTTGTCAGAGTACATTCCGGATGTATTACAGGGGATATATTTAGATCCAAGAGATGCGACTGTGGGGAGCAGCTCCATCAGGCCATGAAGATGATAGAGCAAGAGGGTGCCGGCGTACTGCTTTATATAAATCACGATGTAACAGAGGCTTTGATAGGTAAGGTTAGATCATACAAGTCTCAGGACGAAGGGGATCATGCAGATTTTTTGGAAGTGAGTAAACCCGTCCTGAGGGAGTATGGTGTTGGGGCGCAGATATTGGTTGCCCTTGGGGTGAGACATATCAGATTAATGACGAACAACCCCAGGAAGATTGTAGGATTAGAAGGCTATGGCCTGGATGTTGTAGAGCGAATACCTATTGAGACTCTTCCACATGCAGATAATATAGATTATCTGAAGGCCAAGAAGAAGAAGTTAGGTCATTTGTTACAGGGAGTGTGAAAAAAAGGAGGGTGTTTATGCCAGAACCTATAGAAGGCTCTATTATTGGGACAGGTCTCAAGTTTGGCGTGGTTATAGGCAGGTTTAACGATTTTATAACAAACAGACTGTTAGCAGGTGCCGTTGAAGCCTTTAAGCAGGGGGGGGTAGAAGACGGGGATATTACTGTAGTCAGAGTACCAGGTTCCTTTGAGATCCCCATGGTGACTAAGAAAATGGCCCTATCCAATAAATATAACGCGATAGTCTGTTTGGGGGCTGTTATAAGGGGGGCTACACCTCACTTTGAATATATTGCTGCTGAGGTGACTAAAGGGATAGCTAACATAGCATTAGAGGTTGGAATACCTGTAATATACGGAGTGTTGACGACGGATACTGTGGAGCAGGCCATAGAGAGGGCAGGCTCAAAGAACAAAAACAGGGGTTGGGATGCGGCATTGCAGGCAATAGAGATGGCAAACCTGTATAGAAGGCTTAAATAAAACAATGGGGTACCGGAGGAAAGCAAGAGAATATGCCTTACAGATGCTATATCAATATGATATCAGCCATGAGTTTAAATACCTCATAGAGGGGTACTGGGGGGGGAAGGAGGCCCCTGAGGATGTTAAGGAATTTTCCAGTAATCTTGTCGAGGGTGTCATAAAAAATCTCTCTATGATAGATAGCAAGATTAGTCAGTCGGCAAGTAACTGGAGTATTGACAGAATGGCGGTAGTAGACAGAAATATACTGCGTATGGCCATCTATGAGTTACTCTTTGTTAAAGATATTCCTGTAAAGGTCACAATCAATGAGGCGATAGAGATTGCCAAGAGATATGGAGGGGATGATTCAGGTTCATTTATTAATGGTATTCTCGACAGAATATTAAAGGACCACCAGGAGATGATTGGGGAGAAGCTATAAACATGATAGAACGGTATACACTGCCAGGGATGAAGCAGGTATGGGAGCCAGAGAATAAGTTCAATAAATGGCTTGCCATCGAAATATTTGCCTGTGAGGCCTTGGCTGAAATAGGCGAGATACCCAGAAAGGCAGTCAGTGTGATAAAGGAGAAGGCTTCTTTCGACGTGAACCGTATAAACCAGATAGAGCTTGATGTGAAACATGATGTCATAGCCTTTCTTACAGCGGTCTCCGAGAGAGTAGGGGGCGAGGCCAAATATCTGCACATGGGACTTACATCTTCTGATATCCTGGACACAGGGCTTGCTCTCCAATTGATAGATGCAGCTGACATCATTTTGGAGGACCTAAACAGGTTAAAAGGGATTTTAAAGGAGAAGGCATATACTTATAAAGATACCGTTATGATAGGGCGTTCTCATGGTGTTCATGCAGAGCCGATAACACTTGGCCTGAAAATGGCACTATGGTATGAGGACACTAAAAGGAATATTGCCCGTTTGGAAAGGGCTAAAGAAGTCATAGGCTATGGGAAACTTTCTGGTGCCGTGGGTACCTTTGCTAATCTTCCCCCATTTATTGAGGAGTATGTATGCAGTAAGCTCGGATTGAAACCAGATCCTGTATCGACCCAAATCATACAAAGAGACAGGCATGCGGAATTCATCTGTGTGTTATCACTGATAGCGGGTACCCTGGAAAAGCATGCCACAGAGATCCGCCATCTTCAGAGGACGGAGGTATTAGAGGCTGAAGAGCCATTTACCTCGGGACAGAAGGGATCCTCCGCGATGCCTCACAAGAGAAATCCTGTTGGATGTGAAAATATAAGTGGTCTAAGCCGGATTGTTCGGTCTAACTGCATTGCTGCTATGGAGAATATTCCCCTGTGGCATGAACGTGACATCAGCCACTCCTCTGTTGAAAGGGTAATTATGCCGGATAGTACAATCCTGATAGATTATATGGTAAACCGGATGATCAATATTATCGAAAATCTGATTGTGTATCCTGACCATATGATGAGAAACCTCAATTTAACCGGAGGGCTTATATTTTCACAGCGGGTATTGCTGGATCTGATCAGGAAGGGCATGGAAAGAGATAAGGCCTACAGGTTGGTTCAACGAAATGCCATGGAGTCATGGAGGACGGGTAATGATTTCCAAAAGCTATTAATGAAGGATGAAGAGTTAACAGGTATATTGAGCGACAAAGACATCAGGTCTTGTTTTGACATAGAGTATCATTTAAAGCATGTGGATTATATCTTTAGCCGGGTTTTTGAGTCCAGGACAGGAGATATTCATTGAAGGTAAAAATATATGTCACTCTGAAGGAAGGGATACTGGATCCCCAGGGTAAGGCCGTTCAGCATTCCCTCCATACGCTGGGATACGCATCAGTCAGGGATGTCAGGATCGGTAAGTATGTAGAAATCAAAATAAGTGACATGCCTGAAGAGACAATGGAATCCCGGATCAAAGAGATGTGCCATAAGCTCCTTGCTAATCCAGTCATCGAAGATTTCCGATATGAAATTGAAAGATAAATTTAACTGACGAGCCCTTGATCCCCCCCATTTAAGAAGAGATAGAGAGCCATAATGAGTCTCGAAGGCCACCTTGAAGACCTTAGTCTCGCTGATATATTTCAGATAATTCATTTAAGCAAAAAGACTGGTGTACTTACTGTTGAAAATTCCTCCAGTAAAGGAAGGATAGTATTTCATGAGGGTCAGATATTGTATACCTCAATTCAGAGCCGGGAAAAAATTGGAGAGAGGTTGATAAGAGAGGGACTGATAGAAGAAAAAGAATTAGAGGCAGCCCTGCGGATACAGAAAGACAGGAAAGTATACGAACCCTTAGGGACAATTTTGGCAGAAAATAAGCTTATCGACAAGAATGTCCTGGAGGGGATTCTACGGGAGCATCTCAAGGAGGTCGTATACGAACTGCTTTCATGGGAAGATGGCAATTTCAAGTTTGAACCTGAAAAGACGGTCCATGAGGTTCCTCTAGGTGGCAGTATAAACCCGGAATATTTATTACTCGAAGGGACAAGATTAAGGGATGAAGGTGCGAGGGGAATAGAGACTGTGGAGACAAAGGAGATGGGATATCCTACTCCGATTGTTGCCAGGGAGGGCAGTCATGCGAACACGCTTATTTCCCTGATAGAAGAGATTTCAATTCCTGTTGTAAGTACAGAAGTGTTATTAATGATTCTGAGATTTGCAGGAGAGGTATTGAACAGGGCTGTCTTATTCATCATCAGGGAAGACCATGCAGATGGATTTGGACAGGCAGGTCTATCCATTAGCGTTGCAGATCAGAGGATAAAGGGACTAAGAGTCCCTCTGGACAAACCATCCGTTATCAGTGATGCCGTGCATAAAAGAATGACTTACAAAGGCCCTCTCTCTGATACGGATTGGAATAACTATCTTGTAACCCATATAGGAGAGGGGATGCCGGCAGACGCATTTATTGCGCCCGTTGTAGAGGATGATAAGGTCATAGCGGTAGTTTATGGAGATAATTTGCCAGACCGGGAGCCTATAGGGGATACAGCAGCCCTTGAGGCATTTATCAAAGTAGCAGGAGTAGTACATTTAGTATCAAATAAATCAAATGTCCGATAATCAAAAATACCGGGAATTTCTTATTGAGGCTGAAGATACGGATATCAATGATAAAGGGGAAGAGTGCTTTGGAATAGATCCCATACTGGACAAAATCGGCAAAACCATTGAAGAACAGAGGGGACATGGAGAAACATCCGGTGGAGAGATTGTTTCTGAAAATCTTGACTTACTCAATAGCTTGTCAGATTATGAAGTATATCGCCTGAGGGAGAACCTGAAGCATGGGGCATCTTTATATAAGATTAAAGCAAGTTTTTCAGTAGATGCAATTGATGAAGATATCGCAAGACTGCAGGTAAGACTTAGAAGATTTGGTGAAGTTATTGCATTTATACCTGCCTCCGGTTTCTCTGGTGAAAAATGGATATCCTTTGAGATTATTTTTGCCTCAACGGAGGTAAGAAGCGAAGATGATATCGATGATATTTTAAAAGATAACAGAATAAATATACATCGTATAGAATTGATTGATCCTCCAGGGCAGGAGCCAGTGATCGCTGAGAACAAATCTGATGACATTTCTGAAAAGAGTATTATAAGAACAGTCAGGGTTAGTACAGAAGGCCTGGATGTTCTCTTAAACAACGTTGGAGAAATAGTATTACTGAA
>JAHFEQ010000096.1 GCA_023248395.1 Nitrospirota bacterium | reverse complement strand
AATACAGGAGTGATTTTAAGTAACAACAGCATATATGGTCTTGAGGAGGAAGAGAAGGGGCTCGTCTGTATCTCAAATAGTTGCAGCGATTTCGAAGGGTTTTGTTAAAGAACAGATGTCAAACACTTAGTTGACAAACGTTTGACTGTGTCGTTGGGTGATGTTAAGATGGCATGCGTTAATATTGTGAATCTTATTACTTAATCCTCATGCAATCTTACATAACTCAGGCCTTTTGTTACCCGTCATTGCTTTTCTGATGCGCAGGATACTTCATATAGACATGGATGCCTTTTTTGCTGCTATTGAGCAGAAGAGGCGGCCGGAGCTTATTGGTAAGCCTGTGGTAGTTGGTGGCAATGGTGATCCGACAAAAAGGGGTGTTGTCTCTACAGCTTCATATGAAGCAAGAAGATTCGGGATACACTCTGCCATGCCATTGATGACCGCATACAGGCTCTGCCCTGACGCAGTCTTTCTGCCTGTTGATTATGAGGAGTATTCAAAGGTTTCTGAAATAATCATGAGCACCCTCCGGGATTTTTCTCCAATAATTGAAGAGGTGGGTATTGATGAGGCATTCCTTGATATATCAGAGATGGATACCCCCCCGGAGGAAATTGCAGCGGAGATCAAAAGGAGGATTAAGGATACGACAGGACTCACCTGTTCCATCGGCATTGCACCTAATAAGCTCCTTGCAAAGATTGCGTCAGACATGCAGAAGCCTGATGGCATCACGATCATAACAGAGAATGATATAGAAACCCGGATATGGTCTCTCTCTGTAAGAAAGCTCTGGGGCGTTGGACCAAAGACAGAGGTATATCTGAAAGGCATAGGAATTAGAACAATTGGAGAGCTTGCATCAGTATCTCTCGATACACTCATTGGGCATTTTGGCCAGTCTCATGGCGCATACCTTTATAAGGCATCAAGGGGTATAGATGAAAGTCCTCTTATAACGCACTGGGAACCGAAATCCACAAGCAGGGAGACGACCTTCCAGAAAGATATAAATAACTACCAGATAATCTCAAGAAGTCTTATAGATCTTATACGGGATGTTGCTGATGACCTGAAGCAGCGAGGGTATAAAGGGAGGACAGTTACTGTAAAGATAAGATTCAGTGATTTTAAGACATATACAAGGGCAAAGACAGTAATGAAACCCACTGACTCTTTGAATGAGATAAGATGGGCTGCCTTCCAGTGCCTGAAAAGGTTTGAACTAAAGAAGAAGGTAAGACTTATAGGGATAAGGGTAAGCGGGTTGGAGAAGTAAGATTAATTTACTAAAAGACAGGATTAAGTGATGACATGAATGAAGAATGGGTTGAATTATTTGTCACCTATGACTCTATAGAGGCAGAGATGATAAAAGACCTGCTGGAGAGCGGAGGGATACCGGTCATTTTGAGGTCAGCAAAGGTTGCACCCTATCCTGTAAATATTGGTAGAATGGGAGAGATCAAGATATTAGTCAGGGAAGGGGATAAGGAAGTTGCAGGGAAGGTGATAAATATCAGGAGTTAATCCCTTCACGTTCTCTTGTGCCTGATAAACGTACCATCATGTAGGGAGGAGAATCATGAAGGTAGACGAACTTAAAATAAAATATCCTGCCGGTTTTGAAGTTGAAGTTTGTTCTTAAGAACCGGTTTGTTCGTCTGACCAATCATTTTTCCCCATCCCCACCCTGACCTAAATGAGGTCAAGACAATCTCATACCCCGATTCCGGCCAGCAGGACGACTATTGTCAGGTCAATGTTTTTTAACCTCAGTTGCCAATAAACTCATCCTTTCATCCTATCAGTAAAGTTCCATGGTTGCAGGATCAGGATGTTTTTTCTGGTATTTTCTGTATTTTCTGTTTGACAATAACAGGGAAAATCTTTATTATCTAACTACTTATATTGGCGCTGAAAATGGAATAGGCATAACGTTCATGAGAGAGTTTAGCAGGATAAAGAGACTACCCCCCTATGTGTTCAGCATCGTGACCTCTATGAAGATAGAGGCGAGGAGGCGGGGGGAGGACATTATTGACCTGGGTATGGGAAACCCCGATCTGCCGAGTCCACCCCATGTGGTCGATAAACTTGCAGAGGCAGCAAGGAATCCTAAGAATCACAGATATTCCGCATCCAAAGGGATTACAAAACTTCGGGTCGCGATCGTTGACTGGTATAAACGGAGATACAATGTTGATCTCGATCCTGAGACCGAGGCTGTTGTCACAATAGGGGCCAAGGAAGGATTGTCGCACCTTGCACTGGCGACGATCAATCCGGGGGATGTTGTCCTGGCCCCGAATCCGACTTATCCGATACACCCCTACAGCGTGATTATTGTAGGCGGGGAGATCAAGAGCATACCCCTCCGGGAGGATTGTGACTTCTTTGAGGATATGTGTAAGGCCTACAAAGAGATGTGGCCGAGGCCGAAGATGCTGATCATCTCGTTTCCCCATAATCCTACGACGGCGGTGGTAGATATCGGGTTCTTTAAAAGGGTTGTCGATTTTGCCCAGGATAATGACCTGATGATCATCCATGATCTGTCCTACGCAGACCTCGTCTTTGATGGATATACAGCGCCAAGCTTTCTTCAGGTTCCAGGGGCAAGGGATATCGGGGTAGAGTTCTTCTCCGTCTCCAAGAGTTACAATATGCCCGGTTGGAGGGTGGGTTTCTGTGTGGGGAATAAAGAGATGGTGGGTGCCCTCACCAAGATAAAGAGCTACCTCGATTACGGGGTGTTTCAGCCTATCCAGATTGCAAGCATACTTGCATTGAACGGCCCTCAGGACTGTGTGAAAGAGACTGTGGATACTTACAGGCGGCGAAGGGATGCCTTGATAAACGGACTTGAGCGGATAGGATGGCCAGTCAAGAAGCCCCTGGGGACGATGTTTGTCTGGGCAAAGATCCCGGAGTCTTTCAGGAGTCTTGGATCTCTTGAGTTCTCGAAGCTTTTACTGGTCGAAGGAAAGGTCGCTGTATCCCCTGGCGTAGGTTTTGGGGAGTATGGGGATGAGTACGTCAGGTTTGCGCTGGTTGAGAACGAACGCCGGATAAGACAGGCGGTGAAGGGGATAAAAAAAGTGTTGAGCAGGTAAAAAGGGATTTTCGGATGAAAGATAAGATCGGCGTAGGCATCATAGGTCTCGGAACTGTCGGCTCAGGCGTTGTAGATATCCTCTGCAGGAACGGAGATCTCATCAAAAGAAGGTTAGGTGTTCCTCTGAAGATAGCCAAAATAGTTGAAAGAGATCTGAATAGGCCTTTGCCACCAGAAATATCTCGAGAGATTATGACCAGGGATATAAAAGAGATTACAGAGAATCCTGATGTGGATATTGTCGTTGAAGTGATCGGGGGATTTGAACCGGCAGAGAGTTATATCCTTAATGCTATTGAGAATGGTAAGCATGTCGTCACTGCGAACAAGGCCCTGCTTGCCGTCAGCGGCGAGGAGTTATACCGTGCTGCCTCGCGGCGCGGGGTTGATCTCTACTTTGAAGGGAGCGTATGCGGCGGTATCCCGATTATCAAGGCCATCAGAGAAGGATTAGCAGCCAACAGGATAGAGTCGATGTACGGGATCGTCAATGGGACCTCAAATTTTATCATTACAAAGATGACGGAGGAAGGTAAGGGGTTTGAAGATGCGCTGAGAGAGTCGCAGAAACTTGGATATGCAGAGTCGGACCCTACGTTTGATATCGAGGGGATCGATGCAGCTCATAAACTCTCTATCCTTGTAAACATCGCCTTTGGCACCCCTGTGGACTTTAAAGAGATATACACAGAGGGTATATCCGGCATTTCACCTCTGGATATAAGCTATGCAAAGGAGTTTAACTATAAGGTGAAACTTCTTGCGATTGCTAAGATGAAGGCTGGAAGCATCGAGGCAAGGGTACACCCGACTCTGATACCCAATAACCACCTGATTGCTACAGTAGACGGAGTATTTAATGCCGTCTATATAACCGGAGACGCAGTCGGCCCGACCCTGTTTTATGGAAAAGGAGCCGGGGCCCTTCCCGCAGGAAGCGCTGTAGTGGCGGATATTATTGATGTGGCAAGGAATATCCTCAAAGGGAGTATTGGCCGTATCCCCCCGGCCTCTTTTAAGGAAGAGAACCGGATGCCCCTCAGGATTCTCAGCATCGATGAGATTGAGTCCATGTACTATTTCAGGTTTACGGTCCTTGATATGCCAAGAGTGTTGTCGAGGATATCCGGTATCCTCGGTGAACATGAGATCAGTATTGCCTCCGTGATACAGAAGGGAAGAAAAGAGGGGGGGAACGTCCCGCTGGTCATGATGACGCATGAGGCCGTTGAAAAGAATGTCAGGAGCGCCCTCCAGGAGATAGACAGACTGCCGGTGGTATCGGAGAAGACCACCATGATACGCGTGGAAGAGGGGCGATAAAGGGGAACGGTATGAATTGGAGAGGTGTAATAGAGCAGTACAGGGAATATCTGTCTGTAACAGACAAGACGCCGGTAGTCACCTTAAACGAGGGGAACACCCCCTTTATTGTGTGCAGCAACCTTGCAAAGGCAATCAATCCCAGGATCGAGCTCTATCTGAAATTTGAAGGCGCAAACCCCACAGGCTCTTTTAAGGATCGTGGCATGACCATGGCCATATCCAAGGCTGTAGAGGCCGGGGCGAAGGCTGTCATTTGTGCATCGACAGGGAATACCTCGGCATCCGCTGCCGCCTATGGGGCGCGCGCTGGTCTTAAGGTTTTTGTCCTGATCCCGGAAGGAAAAATCGCCATTGGCAAGTTGGCTCAGGCGATGATACACCACGCCTGTGTCGTGCAGATCGAGGGGAATTTTGATGAGGCCTTAACGATTGTTAAGAGTATCTCCAATGAATATCCGATTACCATTGTCAATTCTGTCAATCCCTACAGACTGGAAGGACAGAAGACAGCGGCATTCGAAGTCTGCGATCAGCTTATGGCTTTTCCGGATTATCACTTTCTTCCTGTGGGAAATGCCGGCAATATCACTGCCTACTGGATGGGTTACCGTGAGTACTATAAAAGGGGAAAGATTTCCGGATTGCCTAAGATGATGGGTTTTCAGGCAGCAGGTGCTGCGCCCATCGTGTACGGGCATGTCATTGAGGATCCTCAGACCATCGCGACTGCAATCAGGATAGGGAATCCGGCGGGGTGGAGGACAGCGGTAGAGGCTGCAGCAGAGTCTAAGGGAGAGATTAATATGGTGACGGATGAGGAGATCATCGAGGCCTATAGTATGTTGTCCGCCCTTGAAGGCGTATTCTGCGAGACGGCTTCAGCAGCCTCTGTGGCGGGGGTTATCAAAAAGAATAAAGAGGGGCTATTTGCCGGTGGAGAGAAGATCGTTTGCACGCTCACCGGTCATGGGCTCAAGGACACGGATATGGCGATCAATCTTTCCCAGAGGCCTGTCACGGTGAAGGCGGATAAGGGGGAGGTATTGAAGGTGCTGGGGTATTAAAATGAAATATATTGTGTTAGTGGGTGATGGGATGGGGGATTATTCTGTAAAGGAGTTGGGTGGCAAGACACCTCTGCAGGCGGCGAATACGCCGAACATGGACGGGCTTGCTAAGAGAGGGATCTTAGGTCTGGTAAAGCTTGCCCCTGACGGGTTCTACCCTGGGAGTGATGTGACCCAGTTAAGTCTGTTGGGTTATGATCCCAGGAAGTGTTATACAGGGAGGTCCCCTCTTGAGGCTGCGAGTATTGGCGTAACCATGGGGAAAGATGATGTGGCCTACCGTTGTAACCTTGTGACCCTTACCAGAGGGGGGGAGTATATTAGAGACAGGCTTTCAGAAGATGTGGTCATGGAGGACTACAGCGGTGGTCATATAGGGACTGATGAGGCGAGAGAACTTATATTGAGTCTGGATAAGGAACTTGGCGGGGACAACTTCAAGTTCTACCCGGGAGTCAGTTACAGACACCTGTTTATCTGGAAGCATGGAGAGACGGATGTCAGGTGTACCCCTCCCCACGATTTTACAGGGAAGGTGATAAAAGACCGTTTGCCAGCGGGCAGGGGTGTCGATATTTTGATAGATTTTATGGAAAGGGCATTACAGATTCTGTCAGATCATCCAGTCAATAAGCGGAGAAAAGAGAGAGGGAATAAGATGGCAAACGGCATCTGGCTCTGGGGACAGGGGAAGGTCCCTCTACTGGAGACATTTCACAAGAGATATGGTCTGCATGGGTCGATGATCTCTGCAGTGGATCTGACCAGGGGGATTGGTAAATATGCAGGATTTGATATCATCAATGTCCCCGGGGCAACAGGTTATCTGGATACCAATTACAGAGGGAAAGGGGAATATGCCTTAAGGGAGCTTGAGACTAAGGATATTGTCTATGTCCATGTGGAGGCCCCGGATGAGGCGGGTCATAATGGAGATGTTCCCGGCAAGGTGAAGGCGATAGAAGAGTTTGATGAGAAGGTCGTCGGAGTGATATTGGAAGGGATGAGGGAGAGGGGTCCTTACAGAGTTCTTGTTCTCTGTGATCATAAGACCCCTGTCGCGTTGAAGACTCACACACCGGAGCCGGTCCCCTTTATCCTGTATGACAGCCGTGAGTCAGAGAAATCTGGCAGGGCCTATGATGAATTCAATGCAGAAGAGAGCGGTGT
>JAHFEQ010000095.1 GCA_023248395.1 Nitrospirota bacterium | reverse complement strand
ACGACATCTCTTGACATAGGTCATCAGGTAGATATCTGTAACATCCTGACAAGGCTTAATCTTGAAAAGGGGCTCACGATTATCATATCCTCCCATGATTTAAATCTTGCAAGTCAGTATTGTCATCGACTTATGTTGATGAGCAAGGGGAGAATCTATGCAAATGGAACATCCTCTGAAGTGATTACAGAGGAGAATATAAGGGATGTGTACGGATGTCCTGTAATCGTTGATACACATCCTATGGCAGGGGTGCCGCGGGTAACCCTCTTTCCCGCGCGAACTTCTGGGGACACCTTACATATTTCCAATGAAATATGTAAGGTGTCCCCAGTCGAAAGATAACTTGGTGTCCAGATGAAACGAAGGTTAATACTGATGTTTATATTTTCTTTTTTGGCTCACATGACCGTTGCAGGCACATTGATATATGTGCCATATCACTTTCCAAAGAATGATCAGGTAGACCATTCAGACCAAATAATCTGGGGCATTGTAGAAAATCAGGTAACAGGAACCCCCCCACCCTATCCCTCCCCCATTGAGGGGGAGGGAAAAAGGGATGGTGAGAAGTCAGAAGTTGGAAGTCAGAAGTTAGAAGAAAGAAATAAGAACTCAAAGCTTAGAAGCCAGGGGTCAGGAGTTAGAGTTCAAAGGTCAGAGATCAGGAATCAGAAACAGGAGGCTGTGGCCGACTCTCTCGATAATAGCAAGAAAACAGAAGATGCCGCAGGCCTTAGTCTACATCCTATGGAACCGGTAGACGAGGTAAAAAGTCAGAAAGTAGAAGTAAGCGATCAGATGATAGAAGGTAATGTTCAAAAGTCAGAAGGGGGTATGGGCAGGAGTTCAGACCTATCCAGGAAACAAGATGCGGGGTGCAATGAGCAGATAAGCTGTACAGACGGGATAACATCAGGAGGTTACTCAAGTATAGACAAAGCTGGCGATGGAAGTGAAGCTGGGAGGGGTAATAGCCTGAAGGCATTTTTAGAATATGTAAGGGTAGAGATAGAGAGGCATAAGTACTATCCTGTATTTGCAAGGACAAATGGGATAGAAGGGACTGTATACCTAAATTTCCATATTGGAAGAGATGGTGAACCAGAGAGTATCGAACTTGGTAAGTCTTCGGGGTCTGGGATACTGGATGAATCCGCAATACGTACCCTTAAGAGGATAAAACAGTTTTCTTTTGTGCCGGAGGAGATAAGAGAGTTGGATATCACGGTACCTATTGCATATAAGCTGATGGAGGAGAGTAAAAAACAATAAAAATTAAAAAGGTCTTGTAATGCCTGCGGCTACCCCTATAACTGAGGCATTACAAGACCTTCCATATAACAGGTAAACAGGCAACGGGAAGGGGGTGCAAGTCCCCCACGGTGCCGCCACTGTAAGCGGGGAGTGAGGCTGAAGGTATGCCACTGGGATTGCCTTCATCCTTTATTCCCTCTCCCTTTGGGGAGAGGGTTAGGGTGAGGGGGAAACGATTCCTGGGAAGGCCCGGCCGCACAACGATCCGTAAGTCAGGAGACCGGCCTGTTTACCATGGTGACCATATGCCCTTTCGAGCAAGGAGGGAGGTGGTTTTTTTATGCCTTGATAAGATAATAGGTCATAGAGGACATAGGGATGGATGTTTAATAAAACTGATAATCATGAAGAGGAGGAATTACTAAATGAATTGGCGGATCGTTGTCTTATGCTGTGTATTTGTCCTGTTGAAGGCCGGCCTTGTCCATGCTGAAAATGTAAAGTTGGATGAGATCGTTGTAACAGCCACCCGTACCGAGACTCAGAGGTCTCAAATTCCTGCTTCGGTAACTATTATTACAGAGAAGGAGATAAAAGAAAGACATGTCTCAACCGTCTCTGATCTTTTGCGGGAAGTAACCGGTTTAGATCTCGTTCAACAAGGCGGAGCAGGAAAGATAACATCTGTCTTTATCCGCGGAGCAAAACCAGAACATACCCTTGTATTAATCGATGGTGTGAGGGTTAATAGCCCAACCTCAGGCGGATTCGATTTTGCAGACCTTATAGTTGAGAATATTGAACGTATAGAGATTATTAGAAGTCCATTAAGTACTCTGTACGGTTCAGATGCTATGGGTGGCGTAATCCAGATATTTACAAAAAGGGGGAAGGCATCTTCTGCCTCTGCGAGTCTTGAAGGGGGGAGTTATGGTACAACTCGAGAAACTGTCTCAACAGAGGTTAAACGAGAGATATATGATTTAAGCCTCGCTGCATCCCATTGGGACACAGAAGGTTTCTCTGTCTTCAAAGCCGGTTCAGAAAGGGATGGCTATCAGAACACCTCCATTTCCACGCGCCTTGGAAAAACGACAATTTCAGGACGGATAGACCTCACCAGTCACCTTGTCCAGGGGGTAACGGAGCTGGATGGGTGCAAATTTGACGCATCATTTATACCTTACGATTGTGACAATCCGGCATATGAACAGGAACGGCGGTTGGCCCTGCTGGGGTTGAAATTTCAGTCACAACCCAGTCCCGCATGGGAACAGGTCTTTTCAACCTCCCTGACTACAGAACGTTTGGTGAATAGGGATCCAGACCCCAACGGGATAACCTCTCGTATAGACACAGATATCCGCACCGTAGACTGGCAGCACAATATTCGTCCAAGCGAAGGATATCAACTGACCTTTGGTTATGAGTGGCAACACAAGGAGGGAGAAAATCAGGGAAATTTCAGTAAGGCATTCTCCAATCAAGCTGTTTATCTGCAGGATCAGAGGGGGGTTGGTACACCCGTACAGCTTCTGACAGGGATACGGTGGGATGACAGTACTATATATGATAGTGCCCTGACATACCGGGTCGGGATATCTTATCTCCAGGAAGAGAGTGTGAAGTGGCATGCCCAGTATGGGACAGGATTCAGGGGACCAACCCTGAATGACCTGTTCTGGCCAGGTGCAGGTAATCCCAATCTGAAACCGGAGAAGAGTAACGGATGGGAGGTGGGTATTGAACAGGGTCTCTCTAAAAGCACATCTTTATCTTTAAATTATTATGAAAATGTTTTTAAAGATCTGATTCAGTGGGCCCCAATAGATCCTTCGGATCCCTTTAGCCTGTGGATGCCACAAAATGTGGGGCGTGCAGTCTCATCGGGGTGGGAGGGCGAAGTGCGTTGGAACCTCGCTTCTTTCCTACGGTTAACAGGTAATTACATCTATGATGATACCGAGGACAAAGAGAATGGAGGTTATCTGATCCGCAGGCCGTTGAACAAATACAGGGCGGAGATGAAAATCGGCGGTCCAAATAAAAACCTTGGCATCCAATTTCTCCACGTTGGGCGACGGTTCGACTCACAGGGAAACCAGAACCCCCTTTCCGCCTACAACAGGATAGACCTCTCTGGTTCTTATCGCTTAACGGGGCAAGTAGAGACCTTCGGCAGAATAGAAAACCTCCTTGACAAGGAATATGAAGAGGCCAAAGGGTATGGAGTTGCAGGATTTTCAGTATATGGCGGCCTGCGGATGACTTTTTAACGAATCGAACATTCCCTCTCCCCATTGGGGAGAGGGGCAGGGTGAGGGGGAAACATTTGTAAATGGGTCATATTATTTTCATTACAGGCGGTGCAAGATCCGGTAAGAGTGCCTATGCCCTGCACGTAGGGGGACAGATTTCAAATCTGTCCCCCTACGGCCGGAAGGCATTCATTGCAACAGCGGAGGCATTCGATGAGGAGATGAAAGAGCGCATTACCCTGCATAAAAAGGCCCGTCCCTCAGAATGGGAGACTATAGAAGAACCCGTTACCCTTCGTGAGAAGTTACACAAGATAGAAGGTCTATATGATGTGGTTTTAGTGGACTGCCTCACCCTTTGGCTCTCAAATATCCTTTCGAGTTATGGGGACAGATTTGAAATCTGTCCCCATATAGTGAAAGGAAAGATAGAAGATCTTACAACGGCGCTTAAGACCATTTCCTATAAGGTGATCATCATATCCAATGAAGTGGGCCAGGGGATTGTACCGGAAAATAAGACGGCACGATTATTCAGGGATTTGAGTGGATGGATGAATCAAAAGGTGGCCTCTGTGGCTGACGAGGTCTATCTGGTGACCTGCGGGATACCAGTGAAAATTAAATAAAGGCCCCTCACCCTTCCCTCTCCTCTCAGGGGAGAGGGTTAGGGTGAGGGGGGGAGGAGAAAGATGAAGATATTGCAAGACGCATTAAATAGCATCAGACCCGTGGATCAGGAGTTTCAAGATAAGGTTCAGAAGAGATTAGACAATCTGACAAAACCTCTCGGGAGTCTTGGACGATTGGAAGAATTGGCAAGGAGATACGCTGCCATTACAGGTAAAGAATATCCCAAGATCAGGAAAAAGGTCATCTACACCTTTGCTGGAGACCACGGTGTGGTCCAGGAGGGGGTAAGCGCCTACCCCAAAGAGGTAACCTATCAGATGGTCTACAATTTCCTGCGAGGTGGGGCGGGGATCAATGTATTGGCTAACCATATAGGGGCCGAAGTTTGGGTGGTTGATATCGGGGTGGACCATGATTTTGAAGATGCCAGGGGATTCATCAAAAGGAAGATCGGCAGAGGTACAAGGAATATGGCAGGAGGCCCTTCTATGACCAGGGAAGAGTGTATCAAGGCATTAGAGGTCGGGATAGAACTTGCACAGGGGGCCCTTGAAGGGGGTGCTGATATTCTGGGCACAGGGGATATGGGAATAGGCAATACCACACCAAGCAGCGCGATCACTGCTGTACTTACAGGCAGGCCTGTTGCCGATATAACGGGCCGCGGTACAGGTATCAGCGATGAGGCATATCTGCACAAAATGAAGGTGATAGAGCATAGTTTGACGATCAACAGACCGGATCCATCGGACCCATTAGATGTCCTTGCTAAAGTTGGCGGATATGAGATTGCAGGGATAGCAGGGCTGATCATCGGGGCCTCTGCCCGTAGGATTCCGGTGGTCATCGACGGTTTTATATCGTCCGCAGCGGCCCTCGTAGCCGTTTCATTAAAGAGGGAGATTTCACAATATCTCTTTGCCTCCCACCTGTCCGTTGAAAAGGGTCACCAGGCGATATTCGAGAGAATCGGTCTTATCCCGCTCCTCGACCTCAACCTCAGGCTTGGCGAAGGGACAGGCGCATGTCTCGGAATCAGCCTGATTGAAGCAGGTGTGAAGATACTGACAGAAATGGCCACATTCGGAGAGGCCGGGGTTTCAGAGGGCTTATGAAGGCAAAGACTCTCATGATCCAGGGGACAGGCTCTCATGTGGGTAAGAGCATTATTACGGCCGCGCTCTGTCGGATATTTACGCAGGATGGTTATAGGGTCGCCCCTTTTAAATCCCAGAATATGTCGCTCAACTCTTTTATCACAGAAGATGGCGGAGAGATGGGGCGGGCACAGGTCGTACAGGCGGAGGCCTGCGGTATCAAACCTTCGGTTAAGATGAATCCTATCCTCCTCAAACCTACAATGGATGTTAGTGCTCAGGTTATCGTGATGGGAAGACCGGTTGATAACATGACAGTCGAGGAATACATCCAATTTAAACCGGAAGCGATGAAGATAGCGACGACAGCGCTTCACTCTCTCATGGGGTCCTATGAGATCGTTTTAATAGAAGGGGCCGGCAGTCCGGCAGAGATAAACTTGAGAAGTCATGACATCGTCAATATGGGTATTGCAGAGATTGCGGATGCCCCTGTACTTATAGTAGGTGATATTGATAAAGGAGGCGTATTTGCATGGTTTGTCGGGACCATGGAGTTATTGGACCAGAAAGAGCAGGAGAGGGTGAAGGGGTTTATCATCAACAAATTCAGGGGCCGGCGGGAACTGCTTGAACCCGGATTGAGGTACCTGGAGGAGAGGACAGAAAGGCCTGCTATCGGAGTCATCCCATATTTTTCTGATATCTGTGTGATGGAGGAGGACGCCGTATCAGATAGCAAAATCAGGTGTCATGGGAAAGGGGCACCTGACAAAAAAGATGGGATCACCATTGATGTTATCCACTTACCCCATATTTCCAATTTTACGGACTTTGATCCCCTTGAGATGGAGCCTGAGGTACATCTCAGATATGTGATGAGACCTCAGGATATTCATTCCCCTGATATCCTCATTATACCCGGTTCAAAAAACACGATCTCAGACGTGAATTATTTGGGGGCGTCAGGAATGGGTCGCAAGATAATAGAAAGCGCCAATAATGGAACTATGATTATCGGCATCTGCGGTGGCTATCAGATGTTGGGCAGGAGAATTTATGACAGAAAGGGCGTTGAGTCGAAGAGCACTGAGACAGGCGGGTTGGGTCTTCTTGAAATGGTGACAGAATTCAGAGAGGAGAAGATGACACATCAGGTTAAGGCCATTCATACAGACACCGGACTTGAGATTAGCGGCTATGAGATCCATATGGGAGAGTCAAAGATTCTGGGTAACCCATTTCCGGTGTTTAAGATTGTCAGGCGCGGTTATGATCCGGTAGAGGTGCCTGATGGTTTGAAAAATGAAAAGGGTAACGTTTGGGGAACGTATCTTCATGGCATATTTGAGGATGACATATTCCGAAGATGGTTTTTAAATTCCTTGCGTATAAAGAAAGGTCTCCATCCCATTGACAGGGTAATCCCATTCGATAAGGAAAGAGAATATGACAAGT
>JAHFEQ010000094.1 GCA_023248395.1 Nitrospirota bacterium | reverse complement strand
CTCATCTCCACCTCCTGTATTAAAAATCCCAGGAGATAATTGTGAAGATTTCGAATAGATTTTTAAATGAGGCAACGATTCAATTTCGTATAGATTTTTGATGAGGCAATTCGTCATCTTGACACGAGGTTGACAAATTGTTAATATTTTAGTGGTTATGTCAACCCAAGATAAATATTCTCATGAATCCCAAGAGACTTAAACAACTACGACTTGCACGCGGCTTTTCCCTCGATGCCCTGGCTGCTGAGATGGGCGGCATCATAACAAAGCAGGCCCTGTCGAAGTATGAGCTCGGCAAGGCGATGCCGTCACCCGTTGTTCTCAATAAATTAGCTGCAGCTTTGGGGATCAAGGCTGCCCATCTCTGGAGTGAACCGTCTTTTTCTGTCAAGTTCATCGCATATAGAAAGGGTTCAGGTTTACTAAAGGGAGAGCAGAAGAGAGTAGAATCAGTCGTTATTCAGTCCTTAGAAGATCGCATTCGACTGCAGGATTTGACTCAGCAATTCAATGGCACATCCATACCTGTCCAGAAGCTGAATGTCAGGAAAATGACCGACGCTGAATTAGCCGCCAACAAAATGAGGGAAATGTGGAGCCTTGGGCAGGCCCCGATTGCAAACGTGACGGACATGCTTGAGGATCATCTGGTACATGTCCTTGAGGTAGAGGCAGGTAAAAAGTTCGATGGGATCTCTGCTGTTGCACTCAACGGAGAGCAGAATATAAAGGCCGCTGCTGTGGTCTCTCGTCCTGGCATAGCAGGAGAGAGACAGCGCTTGAACCTCGCCCATGAGTTGGGTCACGTTGTGCTGAATATTTCAAAAGAGACAGATGAAGAAAAGGCCGCATTTCGTTTTGCGGCTGCATTCCTTGCGCCTGCAGAAAGCCTGTACAAAGAGGTTGGAAATAAAAGAGTATTTATTCAGATAGAGGAATTACTCATTCTGAAGCAACGCTTTGGAATTAGCGTGCAGGCGTTATTGTACCGGTTACATGATCTTGGCGTCATCACTGATTTATACTATAAAAATTGGTGTATGAACATAAACCGTTTCGGCTGGAGGAAGCAAGAGCCCTGCGAAACACCTCCAGAACGCCCCCAATGGTTGCATCGCAGTGTATTGCGCGCCCTCGGTGAAGATTTGATTACAAGGGGAGAGGCAGAAAAAATGCTTGGAAAACAATTGAAGACAGAAGAACCTCTTTCTCTCATAGAGCGCCGCTCTTTTATGAAATTGCCTTTGGAAGAGCGCAGGAAGCTTTTGGCGGAGCAAGCCAGCAAATTTGAAGCATATTATGGGCAAAATCCGGATACCGGGGAAATTGGGGGCGGAGACATAAGTGACTATTAGCCCTGAAAACCCGAAACGCGGTGAACTCTGGCTCGTTAACTTCGATCCGACTATCGGAGCTGAAATCAAGAAGAACCGACCTGCTGTCGTTGTTAGTTCTGATGCTATTGGAATTCTGCCGATCAAGCTCATTGCCCCGATGACCGACTGGAAAGAACGCTATACCAATAATATCTGGCATGTGAAGATCTTGCCGGACAACGCAAACGGCCTATCAAAAGCCTCTGCCATAGATACCTTACAGATCAGAGGAGTTGATGTGCAGCGGTTTATTAGGAAACTTGGCAGGCTTCCCTCCTCGACCATGGAGGAAATATCCGCTGCTATTGCCGCGATCATTGAATACAGTTAGCAGGCCAATCAGTCAAGAAAAGGGACTATCGAGGTTCGATTTCTCACCAAGTACCATGTATGCTGATTATCCCATCAGCCGGGAACTTCTGCACTGGGAGTCTCAGTCGATCACAACGCAGAATAGCGACACAGGACAAAACCTGATTCATCATAGAGAACGGGGCTACACCATCCTGATCTTTGTCCGCGCTGCGAAGAAGAGAAATGGCATCACAACCCCATTCACCTATCTGGGACCTGCCGACCGTATGAGTTACGAGAGTGAACGGCCCATCAAAATGATCTGGCGTCTTCATCACCCTATGCCTGCTGAGATCTTTGAGGAAAACCAGCGCGGTGGATAATGCATTGCCTTTCCTTTTTTCCGATAGAACAAATTGTCCTCAGAAAAGATATTGGGTTGTATCAATTTATGAGATAATGTATGATTTTAGTGTAAGGATAAAGAAATATGGTTAAAGCATATTTAAGGATAATCCCCTGTTATACAGGGGATCAAACGTTAGATGAGGTTCTGAGAAATAAAAAGAGTCTCAAGATGTTGTGGCTTGAAATACTCCTGAATGATCACATTTCATGGGAAAGTTATCTTAATGTCCCGGAGGTTAAAATAGCTTACGAGAAGGCATGTGTCTGGTATAGTAATTTCAAGACCATGATAGATGGTGCTGTAGGGAGAAAACCATTGAGAAAAACAACCGGCAAAATAGATGAAAGAGAATACAGGAAATTTCTGGAGGCATTGAATTTTGTCACAGGTTGAACTTGATAGGGTTATAGAGCTCCTCAAAGAGTTTACAAGGGCTGATAAAAACAGGCTGCAGGTCATTCTTCTTGGGGGATTGGCACTTCAATATTATGGGATGGAAAACAGGGCAACAGTTGATATTGATGCAGAGGTAAGAGGAGACATTGAAGGGGTTTTTAACTTCCTGAGGTCAAACAATATCCCGGCAGATATGGGAGAGAATGTCTCAGGTTGGTCTGTTGTCGGAATGCCGCCGGGTTATAGGGAGAGGGTCGTCGGGATATACAGCGACGAGTTTCTTCAGGTAAATGTTCTGCATCCGCTTGATTTTGTAATTGCTAAATTAAGGAGATTCACAGAAGAGGATATAGAAGATGCCCTCTTTGTTGTAAGAAAATATAATATAAGGGGAGACGAAATAGAAACTTCGGCAGAGGCTGCTATCAGGAATTCACCAAAAGATACTGCCCTTTTTGTATTTCGCAGGAATATCGATATCTTTGTTTCAAAGTGTAAAGCCTCATCCGATTGAATGGAGGCTGATATCCCGGACGGCGATGTCCGGTGAGTAGATGACCTCTGAGGCCCCCCAGAGGAGGGTGGGTCTCCTGTCTCCTGTCATACCAATAACCTGATTCAGGAGATTGTGGATATTATCGGCTATCCTGACGCTGTTTGGTTTCAGCGGGGCTGCCATTCTTCCCCCTTCGATGATATAGGAATCTCCTATCACGGTGCAGGTAAAGTCTCCGGCAAGGAGGCCATTGATTGGATAGGTGTACCATATCCGGCCGATGTAAATCCCATCCCCGATCATTTTTACAAGGTCATCAAGGGGGGTGATCTCTGAACCCTCTACGATAACGTTGGTCGGGGCTATGGAAGGTTTGGTCATGAAGTTTCTTAACATCGATTCGCCTGGTCTGAAACCATTACGAGGCACAAAGGCATCTTCTATGGCCGCCGGCTCAACCCCTATCTTATCTTTAGAGGATGGATCATTTAAGACCTTGTTCCTGTAGTAGTTGTTCGAAAGAAAACCTGTAAGGACACCCTTCTTTATCAAATCTGTACGGCCGGTTGCCAGTCCCTCACAGGTGTATCGCCTGCTCATGGGAAGGTCAGGCATCGCCCCATGATCATAAATAGTAAGGCGCCTGTCGGCCACACCCTCTCCATGTTTTTTAAGAAATGTAGAACTTGAGGCATCTACAACTGAGAGGGTTAAAGACGGTAAAATGATATGACAGAGGAGGTCAGCAACGGCCTGAGGGCCTAATATTAATTTGTACCTGCCGGAAGGAACACGGCGTCCCTGCCTTGAATGAATGGCGCTCATCGCCGCAGACTTTCCCGCATTCTCCGGTGCAAAGTCACTCAGCCGCATGCCGATGTCCCAACCACTCCCCTTCGCATTATCAGACTCGATCATCGCCGTCATGGAGGCGGATGCATTGGCGGCCTCGTCCCATGCCACAACGCCTGTTGTGGATACTATGGCCATCCTTTCCTGTACAATACTTACATCCCCGCCAATAATGATGGATTCCATCATTTGATGCTCTTTAAAGGTCTTGAGTGCACCTTCGAGGGCCCTCCAGCCGAGCTCTACAAGTTTATCATCACTGATATCCATTAATCTCTGATCGTGGTAGCCATGTATTTCCGGGGGCACCATACTTAATTCAGAATTAAGTATGGTGCCCCCGGAAATGGCCTTGGACGGAATAGGCAGGCCATAGAAATCAGGGTCTTCCACTGCAGAGAGCCTGGCCTTCTCCACGGCACTTTTTATACCGTCAATCGAAATATCGCCTATCTGACTCCCAAAACCTATTTTATTCTTATTGCCTTCTTTAAAAACGGCCTGTACGCCTATTCCATAAGAGAGTGTTGACTTGGGTTCTTCTACGCCGTTACAGGGGATAGAGGATGTGTAGTTGACGCGGGAGAGGAGATGAGAGAGGGAGCTTATGAATATCTCAGCGTCTGAGATATCTTTCTGGGTCTTGATAAACTCAAGGCCGTCGGAGGCAATTTTTTTTAAAGTGTCCAAAGAGATCATAATTACCCTCTATGCTGTCTATGCTGGGGGTCAGGTCTTGAATCTTGACATCCTAACCCTAATATAAAAGACAAGATTCAAGACCTGACCCCCTCCTATCCGCCACCCACCACCCTTGCCCTGCTGCGCAACGTCGGACCGCCATTTCCCAGTCTCTTTGTCTGCATCGGCTGCCCTTTTCCGCAGTTTGCAATGGGATAGATCTTGAAATCGTTCCCCACGGCATCGACACTCATAAAGAAGCTCATACTATCGGCGCTGATACCTCCGCCCCGGTAAAGTTCCTTAAGCTCGCCGCGATGGATCCTGTAAGTCTTTATGGCCGATATGGTAAAATTTTCTCTCGACTCTGAGATAGAAGGTGTATGCATACCCCAGAGATAGTAACCGTCACTAACGTCCCCAATAATCTTTTGGGGATCCGTATTCCCTTGTGCAAATACCGTGGTCGACATCCGGATGAGTGGGACTAAAGAGGCATCCGTGGCCATATAAGAGCCATTCGGTTCTGCACCGAGGAGCGCTGCGGTCTGCCTGCTGTTCATAAACCCTTTAAGTATGCCCCTATCGATATGGATGACCTTCTTCCCCTTTGTCCCCTCGTGGTCATACCTGTAATGGCCATATCCTGGGAGCGACGGGTCTGAATAGGTGGTGATTAGCGGTGAGGCCACGTGTTGACCTATAAAATTTTCACTAAAATTTTTGAAAAACCAACTCCGGCCGGCATAGGCCGTTTCATATTTCAATATCCGGTCTGCCTCTGTTGGATGTCCGATGACCTCATGAGATAAGAGGGTATTGAAATAAGGGTCCGTGACGACTACAGCCTCCTTCTCGGTAGAACGGAACGGTTTTGCATCCGCGAGGGCCAGCGCATCCTTTGCCACCCTCATCGAGAAGTCCAACAGGTTCATCCCCTGCACATTGATCCCTTCGCTGACTGCCTCCCACCCTCTTTGATCTCCTACATATTCATAAAGCTCCTGCTGCCCCTCTTTCCCCGAGGCAACCACATAGACATTCCCCTGGGTATAGGCAAAATACTGGTCGATAAGGGCGCCTTCGGTGCTTACAAATAATTCCCCCAATGACTGGGTATAAACAGTCACATCATTAAACTGGATGCCTGACAGGTTTTTAATCCTTTTAGAGGCCTCCTCAGAGAGGCGAAGTATCTCCTGCGGAGAAATTGTCCGCGGATCTGTTTTATACAGGGCTGGAACTGTATCCTGATAAATTTCTACAGGGGAAAGTTCTGTGCTCGTCAGGGTCCTGCCAAATTCTTCTAAGTCAGAGGATACCCTCGCCTTATTCCGGCTATTGGACATAGCCCGTGCATAGGCATGGGCCAGGCCATATCTTATAAGTTCTTCAATATGAGATAGGTCTTTAAGACTAAAGATACGGCCATAATAACCAGGGGCCTTCTTCTCACCGCCTGCTATCACCCGGATGCCAAAGGAACCGCCTTCATCCCTTCCAGCGGCCTTTGGTTTGCCGTCTTCTGCCGAGGCCCAGCGTGTATCGTTCGCCTCTACACGGAGATCAGCATATTGGCAGCCAGGAAGTTCGCGGGCATACGCAGTAAAGAATCCCTCAATACGCTCTTTTATGTTGCTGATAATATCTATCAATTAACTAACAACTACCCCTCTAAATATCTCTCCACATCAATCGCGGCCATACATCCCATCCCTGCAGCCGTAATCGCCTGCCTGTAATATGGGTCTGCAACATCACCCGCCGCAAAAACCCCTTCTACGCTTGTATAGGTGCGTCCTTTCAATACGATATAGCCCTTCTCATCAAGCTCTAACTTCCCCTGGAATATTTTTGTATTCGGGGTATGACCTATTGCGATAAATACACCGTTACAGGGAACATCGGACGCCGCCCCGCTTTTGACATTCCTGATGCGGACCCCTGTCACATGTCCCACATCTACCCCAAGAATATCCTCGACAATAGAATCCCATATAAAGGAGATCTTATCGTTTTTAACTGCCTTCTCCTGCATGATCTTAGAGGCCCGGAGCTGGTCACGCCGATGTATGATCGAGACCTTCGTTGCAAACCTTGTAAGAAAGACCGCCTCTTCCACTGCAGTGTCCCCGCCTCCTACAACGACTATCTCTTTACCCTTGAAAAAGAACCCGTCGCAGGTAGCACACCCGGAGACCCCGCTTCCCATCAGCCTCTTTTC
>JAHFEQ010000045.1 GCA_023248395.1 Nitrospirota bacterium | reverse complement strand
TCTCTGCAGGGTCAAGATCACTGCGGCCTCTGATACCCGCCATGCCAATATCAGGATTTTCTTTGACGGCCTGCAATATACGCAGTTCCGGGATCTTATGGCCTCTATAATCCTCTCCTGTTTCTGTCAGAGTGACCATCTTCTCAACGGCCTCAGCGACTACTGTTACGACCCCCTTGGCAAGCAGCCAGCCAATTGCCATATCCTTTTGGGCCTGCTCAACCGATGCCTGCTGAATCAGCAGGTTATCCCCGATCGTCTTTCCAGCCTCGAAGGCAAACAGAATCTTCACCTCCAGGGGGTGAAGACTCCCTATGATGTCCTTTAGATCATCCATTTATCCTATCTTCCTCTTCATCTCCTCTATCGTCTTCTTATAATCCTTTGTCCCGAATATTCCTGAGCCTGAGACAAATATATCCGCACCGGCAGCTAACACCTCGCCAATATTCTCCAATTTCACCCCGCCGTCAATCTCAATTGAAACCTTTGCCCCAAGCTTGTCAACCATCTGCCGCGCCTTTTTTATTTTATCTAACATCGAGGGGATAAACTTCTGACCGCCAAAACCAGGATTTACAGACATGATCAGCAGAAGGTCGATGTCCTGGAGTACATATTTGGCCAGCATCAGCGGAGTTGCAGGATTTACTGAAACACCTGCCTTCTTCCCCTTTTCTTTTATGACCTGGATTGTCCTGTGCAGATGCGTACATGCCTCAACATGAACCGTAATGATATCTGCACCAGCGTTAGCGAAGTCGGATATATACTGCTCAGGCCGCTCGATCATGAGATGCACATCGAGGGGGAGTGATGTGACCCTCCTGACAGCCTCTAAGATAAAGGGTCCCACCGTAATATTAGGGACAAAGGCCCCATCCATCACATCGATATGGATCAAATCCGCGCCGGCATCCTCTACCCTGCGTATCTCATCACCAAGACGGGAAAAGTCAGCAGAGAGGATAGAAGGAGCTATCTTTTTCTCACCCACCTTTTACTCCTCCTCATCATCTAAACTTAAGGAATTTGCAGGGATATATCAAAACACAACCGGCAGATAAAGTCAATTGGTTAAGGGAGGTCTCTTTGTCTATTCACCCTGTCTTATGAATGAGTCATGTCCCGCCCTTATGAATCCAAAAGACTGGTGTCATGAAGATGTCCCATGGGAACCTCCGGATATCATCAGGGAGGTGGACAGGTTGACTGGACTAAGGAAGGACTCCCTGAAGTTTTCTTATCTCGTCATCAGGAGGGATACCCTTTCATTAAGGGATATCTATGGTAACAATGCCTTCAGGGTCGTCAGTGAACCGCTGATCTCAAAAGGGAAGATCGAATTTTACGTCTGTAGCGCTGGCGGCAGGCGGCTTACCGTAAGATTAGATAAGGATAAGACAGACCTGAATGGTTCCTTTGAACGACTTAAAAGGGGGCAAATAGTTTCCCTACAGAATATAATCGATGAAGGGAAGAGATTACGGGTGGAAAAAGATACGACAGTATACTTGTTAACCCGGGCAAAATCTCCATTGACAGAAAAAACTCATGCTGCTATTCTGACCTCGAAAAAATAAATTCCTATACAATATATAATGTTATATGGAGGTTCGATGTCCAGATTGCCAGGGCTGCGGAATTACTTAAAGGTTTTTACCTTATTTCTTACTTCTTATATCTTACTTCTTTCTTCTCTTTATATCTTACCCGTTCATAAAACTTATGCTCAGGAAATTGGTTTAGATAAAACATCTCCTCAGCTTCAAGCTGTTTTATCCTCAGGGTTTAATATAGATTCCCTTACGCTTGCCCAGTGTAAGGCAATAGAAACAGAACTGTCTAAAAGGGGTGGTCAGGTTCCTCCGGAGGCAGAAAAGATACTTAAAAAGTGTGATAGTCTGAAAGAATTAAAAAAGGAGAATGGAGAAGCAATAGCGCCAGAGGAAGAGGGAAAAGAGGAAATCAAGGCAGAAAAGGATAAAGCGCCTATTGATAAAAAAGAAGAGAAGCCTGAGATCAAAATTAAGGATGAAAAAAAAGAAGAAAAGATTATTCAGCCCTTAGAGCGATTTGGCCTTGCCTTTTTTAAACCCGCAAAAACCAGGATACTTTCAATTGAAGAGATGATAGGCAAAGGACAAAAACCCCAGGTCTTACAGAAAGACGCGGTCTCCGGCTTTGTCGGCCCCCTTGATATGGTCTCTTCTTACGTCAATGCTACCATCCCTCCTCAATACATGCTTAGTCCAGGGGACAAAGTAACCCTCTATTACTGGGGAGATATGATAGAACTGACAGAGGCAAAACTTCTGCTTGATGAAAAGGGGGAGGTGTCTTTACCAAAGGCAGGAAGGATCGTTGCCAGGGGCATGACCCTTTCTCAGTTTCAGACTGCGGTGAAAGAACAGTTACAGAGGGTGATGGGAAAGAATATAAGTCTCATTGCCTCCTTAGACAGTCTCAAGAGTATTCAGATTTTTATAACAGGAGAGGCCTTTCGTCCAGGCAGTTATGCTGTCAGTGCCGTCACTACTCTTTTTAATGCCCTTTACGCAAGCGGAGGCCCGTCTGATTCCGGCTCATTAAGGGACATTAAGTTAATCAGAAACAACAAGACTATAAACGTAGACTTTTATAATTACCTGTTAAAAGGGGAGAGCAAGGACGATTACCCGCTCGAGGCAGGGGATACGGTCTTTATCTCAAAGGCAGGCAAATTAGTCTCTATAGAAGGCGAAGTAAACCGTCCTGCAATTTATGAATTGAAGAGAGAAGAAAGACTAAAAGACCTTATTGCCCTCGGTAATGGAATTAAACCTACCGGAATGCTTAATAATATACAGATTAAGTCTGTTATCCCTAATAAAGAAAGGGTCGTTGTTGATCTTGATATAACCAAAAACTCTGCTTCTTCAAATTATGAACTTTTTGATGGGGACTCTGTTGTGGTAGCTTCTGTTCTGCCGGAGGTTGAAAATATTGTCACAATCGAAGGTAAGGTTGAACGGCCAGGGGTATACGAATTAAAAAAGGATATGAAGGTTTCTGATCTGTTTTCTGACATCAATAAGCCGCTTGGCGAGGCTTATATGGAAAGGGCTGATATTCTCAGGCTAAATGAGGATAAAAAAACCACATCATTAATCCCTGTCAACCTTGGCAAAGTCCTGTCAAAAGAGCCTGATCATGACATCAAACTTGCCCCTATGGATAAACTCATAGTCTACTCTAAGTGGGATATTAGTTTCTTTCCCCCCAGGAAAGTCACCATATCAGGTTCTGTACAAAAACCAGGCGACTATGAACGCTCAGACGATATGACCCTTAAGGACTTACTCATCAAAGCAGGCGGGGTGTTGCCAAATACTTATATGGACAGGGCAGACCTGCTGCGATATGATTTTGAAAAAGAAAGCTATACAAATTTACCTGTGAACATAAAAAAGGTGATCGACGGTGATGAAACTGAAAACCTTATCTTAAAAGATAAAGACTCATTAAGAATATATACATTAAAGGATGTCCAATTCTTCCCACCCAGGGTAATTACAGTCGTCGGATCTGTACAGAGACCTGGCAATTTTGAACGATCAGAAGGAATGACCCTTAAGGACTTACTCATCAAAGCAGGTGGGGTGTTGCCAAATACTTATATGGATAGGGCAGACCTGCTGCGATATGATTTTGAAAAAGAGAGCTATACAAATTTACCTGTGAACATAAAAAAGGTGATCGACGGTGATGAGGCGGAACATATCGTTTTGAAAGACAAAGATTTATTAAGGATATATTTGTTAAAGGATATAGAATTTACTCCCCCGCACGAGGTATCTATCTTAGGCACAGTTCAAAGGCCTGGTGTGTATACACGTTTTGAAGGTATGAAGCTCAGTGATTTACTCCGTTTATCAGGCGGCATATTACCGGGGGGCCTTGAAGAGATTGAGATTGCGAGGGCAAGAAGTGAGGGAGAGATAAAAATAATAAAGTCAAATCTTGAATCCCTGAACAATGGTGACCAGAGTCAGGACATATTATTAAATGATGAAGATATGGTAATGGTAAGGAAGAGGTCAGAGTTCTATGACAAACCTATCTGGGTTACTATAGGAGGTGAGGTAAAATATCCGGGTGTTTATTCCTTAAAAGGAAAAGAGGATAAAATCAGTAACCTGATCGAAAGGGCTGGTGGTCTGACAAAGTACGCCTATCCAAAAGGAACAGTCTTCACACGTAAGAGAGAAAATTTTCCATCAGATGAACAGAGAAGGGATGTAACACTTGCGAATAAAATTGCTGATGCATTAAACAATTTTGAATATTTCCGGCAATCAGCAAGGAATCAGTGGTTATTGCAAAAGGAGAGTGGGCAAAAGGAAGTGTCACCGCTCTCAGGGGCTGGAGTTCCTATGATAGCTACAAGCGGAACTCCTTCACAAGCCGCGGCAATCGGACTGGCACCAGGAGTTTCTCAGGCTGCAGGCCAGGTTGCAGGCGGGGTTATTGAGACCTTCGAAAGCGCCCCTAAGGTAGTGAGTAAATCAAGAAGACTTGGGGAAGGAGAATTAGTTCAATCAGAAAGGGTTATCTTAAATCTGGAAGAGGCTTTAACCGGCGGGGAAGATAATATAATACTGATGGATGGAGATGTAATAGATATTCCTCAGCGGGTTGAAACTGTAAGCGTAGTTGGCGCGGTAACAAGACCAACGACTATACACATCAAAAGTAAGACACAACTCCAATATTATATTGACAAATCCGGCGGTTTTACAACGGATGCAGACCCCAAAAGGGTAACGGTCATGAGGGTAGACGGGAGTATAACCCCTGCACATAAGGTTAAATACCTTGAAGAAGGGGATATAGTTTATGTACCTCCAAGGGTCATGAGCCTTGATATAGTTGAAAGGATAGACAAGATTATTAACGTTGTGAAGTATGCTCTGGTTACCACAGCAAGTGTCGTTGTATTTGTAACACTAATAGGATTATTTTAATAGCCCTTGAAATTTTGTGAGATTCTATTGTATGATAACACCTGATATTAGAAGGCGCCTGTAGCTCAACGGATAGAGCAACGGCCTCCGGAGCCGTGTGTTGGAGGTTCAATTCCTCTCAGGCGCGCCAGGAAAAACTTAGAAGGGCCGTTAGCTCAGTTGGTAGAGCAGCTGACTCTTAATCAGCGGGTCGGAGGTTCGATCCCTCCACGGCTCACCAGAAAAATCATGGGGTTACAAGAGGTGGTCATATCTTGTAACCCTTAATTGTATAAGTTCATCATTATATATAAAAAGCTCATAAGTCCCCATAAAAAGCTATCAGCAGGATGAATTACGTTTGTGTGTAATCTACGTATAAATGACAGATAACTTACAACCAGAGAATAGAATAAATGAAGATTATTCTGAGGAAGAGATTAATCTATTAGACTACTGGAGGGTTATATGGGGGTGGAAGTTCCTTATAGTGCTGCTGGTTTTCATAACTGTTTTAACGACTGCCATAGTTTCCCGTAATAAGATAGACATCTACCAGGCCACCGCAGTAATTTCACCAATAGGTGGGGGGCAAGGTGGGGGTAGCCTATCTATTCTGTCCCAGCAGTTTGGAGGCCTTCCAGGGATATCCCTCCCTGCCTCGACATCCACATCCGAGATTATTAATCTCCTTAAATCCAATATGCTCATGGAGGAGATGATAGAGAGATACAATCTCCTCCCCGTCCTGTTTTATGAAAGGTGGGATGAGGAGAAGACGGAGTGGAAAGGGGATACAAAGGGTATCCCGACGGCCTGGGACGCCCTCAGGACACTTAATGGGATTGTTAAAATTAATAACAATGTGAAGGATAATACAATCACTATCTCTACGGAATTCCATGACCCTGAGATGGCAGCAAAGATGGTCAGTTATATCCTTGCTACACTGACTGATCATATGACCAGTGAGGCCAGGAGGGTGGCAAATAGTAAGAGAAGATATCTTGAGGAGCAATTGGGGAAAACAGCAGACCCCCTGATCAGGCAGAAGATATATAATCTGATATCCCAGCAGATAGAGACTGCGATGATGTCTGAACTAAAAGAGGACTTTGCCTTTAAGGTGATTGATCCACCCAAGGTGCCGGATAGGAAGATAAAACCGAACAGGTCTATGATGGTTAAGTTGAGTTTTGTGGTATCCCTTTTTGCAGGGATATTCCTGTCATTCTTTCTGGAGTATGTAAAAAGGCTAAGGACCAAGGGTATTAATGACCTGCAATGATAACATTTTCGAGGAGGGGTATTTATAACATGAAAAAGATATGGATTGTTCCGCTTATTGCCATAGCCCTGTTAGCCACAGTCGTGGAGATGAGCCGGGCTGAGATGGCCCGGTATGATGTTGATCCGGATCACTCCACGGTGGAATTCCGGGTGGCTCACATGGTAATTTCCAAGACAACCGGACGATTTACAGATATTGCCGGATTCATTGAGATGGACCCTGAGGCGCTAAAGGTCAAGGCGTTAGAAGCCGTAATCAAGACCGCCTCGGTCACTACAAGCCACGCAAAGCGGGATACCCACCTGAAGGGTGCCGATTTCTTCAATGTTGAGAAGTACCCTGCCATGACTTACAGGATGAAGTCATACCACAAAGAGGGAGAGAACTACGTCGCCGTAGGGGAACTGACCTTATTGGGAGTGACGAAGGAGATTACGCTGGTTGGGGGGCTCAATGGTCTGAACAAGGACCCGTGGGGAAATCTACGGGCAGGATTCACAGCAGAGGGAAAGCTGAACCGCAAAGATTTTGGCATGAATTGGAACAAGGTGTTGGACAATGGTGGGCTAGTCGTTGGGGAAGAGGTCTTCATTAAATTAGACATTGAGTGCATCAAAGCCAAACCGAAAGAGTAAGTCCCCTTTTCCTACTCAATCAGGGCTGCAATGACGGAATTTGACATCAGGATCCCTTTATGGGTCAACCGTAGCTGATTGCCCGCTTCATTGAGCAGGCCTCCAGCCTCAAGGGCTGTAATCTCATTCGTGCATGAACTCTTTAATGACACACCAAACCGTTCTTGAAACCAGTCCAGGTCTATCCCCTTCATCCTTCTTAGCCCAAGGAATATTCCCTCTGTAATCGCCTCTTCCCGGGTCAGCCTCTCCATCCCTTCTGTCGCGCGGCCGGTATCTTTGATAAACTGTATGTATCTGAGAGGGTCTGTATCATTCCACCACCGGACTCCCCAATCCGGCACTGCAAGGTAGGAGTGGGCCCCTGCCCCAAGCCCGAGATAATCTTCAGCAAGCCAGTATCGATTGTTATGCCGGGATTCAAAACCATCTAAAGAAAAGTTGGAGATCTCATAATGGTGATAGCCTGCAGATATCAATCTCTCAATGCCAAGTTCATACATCCTGATCTGATCCTCTTCCGTTGGGAGTAAAGGCCTTCCCTCTTTCTGCATCTTAAAAAAAGGAGTCCCCTGCTCTATCGTAAGGTTATAGGTTGATAAGTGCTCCGGCCTTAAACAAATGGCCTTATCTACATCAGCCTCCCACCCTGCTACAGACTGACCGGGTATTCCAAATATGAGGTCTATCCCGATATTGTCGAAGCCGGCACTCCTTGCATCTTCATAACAGTTCAGTGAATCCTGAACAGAATGGACCCTGCCGAGGGAATTGAGTCCCTCCCCATTAAACGATTGAATACCAATACTCAGCCGGTTTATACCTGCCTCGATAAAGGAGGTAAGCTTATCGAGTGTCGCAGTCCCTGGATTCACCTCGACGGTTATTTCCTGTTGCCCTGATGCAGGAAAACCCTCTCGAATACCACTCACAAGCCTCTTCATATTTTCTGCGGATAGGAGCGAAGGAGTCCCGCCACCCATATAGATCGTCTCCAGCACTCTCTCTGACAGGGCCGGCCTCGCCTTAATCTGAAAGACCAGATCCTCTATCACCGCATCTATATACCGGTCATAGAGACCTTCTGACAGGCCGGCAACGGCAATAGAATTAAAATCGCAATAAGGACACTTCTTAACACAAAATGGGATATGGACATAGACCCCAATGGTTTTATCCATACCGTCAATCATACCAAACAATCTGTACTAATTGTCAAGAATCTGTATAATAGATGCCATAATTTATGCTCTGGCTGGCCTTTAAGACACTCTTCCACGAAAAGGGGAGACTCTTCATCACCCTGATGGGGATCACCTTTGCCACGATCCTTGAGGAATCTGGTAAGGCAGTTACAATTGTCAGTCACGATTCCAAGGCAGAGGACCTGGCCCACAGGGTCGTCTTTCTCGAAGATGGGAGGCTGAAGACATGAAAAAAATCCTCATTGTTACAGGCATAGTATCTCTTGCCGTTGTTGCCTATTTCTTAGTAGACCCAAATCCCAAATCCAAACTCCAGAATCCTGGGCCTGAAACTCAAACTCCGCATTCCGAATTCCGCACTCCACACTCCCGTCATGTCGCCGCAGAGGGAAAGGTAGAGACGATGCCTGGACTCGATGTGGAGGTCGGGAGTGAACTGACAGGGAAGATCGAGAAATTCTTTGTTAACGAAGCAGATCCTATAATAAAGGGGACCTTAATCGCAAGACTCTGGAACAAGGATATTGAGGCCAGACTCAAAGAGGCGGAACTTGAACTGATCGTCGCCAAGGCCAAGCTCAGAGAGGTTGAATCAGGGGCGCGGGAGGAAGAGATCAAAAGGGCGGCAGCCACTCTCGATGGGACCATTGTTGACATGGATCTGACGAAGAAGAATTTCGAAAGGTATGAGGAGCTTTACAAGGAAGGGGTCATACCCAAGGCGCTCCTCGATGAAAAGGAAAGCCTATTTAAGATTGCAATAACCAGGGTAAGGGAGGCAGCAGAAGAAAAACGACTATTAGAAAAGGGGCCGAAGGAAGAGACGATATGGCTTCTTGAAGATAGTGTGATGCGGGCCGAGGCCTCTGTGGAATATTATAAGAAGCTCCTGGAAAAGACCTTGATCATTGCCCCGATCTCTGGAAAGGTCATCCATAAATACCTCGAGGAGGGTGAGATTGCCAGCGAAGATATCCCCCTGGTTGCCATTGCGGATGTGGAGAGGATCAGGATCAATGCGGAGGTTGATGAGACCGATGCAGATAGGGTCCATGTCGGGGACCATGCGGACATAACATCCGATGGCTATCCTGGAAAAGTCTTTAAGGGGGAGATTCAGGAGATTTCCGACTATGTAGGTGTACGGGAGGTAAGGCCAAACAACCCTGCCAAAAACCTGGATCGAAAGGTTCTCCGGGTAAAGATCGGGCTCATCGAAAAGACCCCTTTAAAACTCGGCATGACCGTGGATGTAAAGATAATGGCGAAAAATATATCCACCGTACCAGGGGATTAATTGACAACTCCCGGAGATCTGGATAATAATGGACCATGATAAAATTTGAAAGACTGCCAGCGGATTTCCTCTTAAGAATCCCTGAGGCGCTCAAAGTTCTGTCTGAAGATAATCATGTTATCTTTGCCTATCTCTTCGGCGGGCTTGCTGAAGGGAAAGTGAATCCCCTTTCTGACATCGACATCGCCGTCTATTTAAAAGACACTAATAACCTTGCGGAATACAAACTCACACTTTTTGATAAACTCACAGATGCCCTCCGCACCAATGAACTGGACCTTGTAATACTCAACACCGCCCCGATAAGTCTTACCGGAAGAGTCTTGCAGAAAAAAGAGATACTCGTAGATAAAAACCCTTTTCAGCGCCATCTCTATGAATCCGTGACCCTGCGCAAATTTTTTGATTTTAAAATAAAAGAAGAGATGTTCTTTTCGAGGAGATACGGGATTGGTAGATAAGGATATCATCTTACGAAAACTCTCCGAGCTTGAGACATACTATAATCAGCTTCAGGAATTCTTCGGCATAACGATTCAGAACTACAGGGAAGAGTGGAAGACACAACGCATTGTTGAAAGGACCCTCCAGATCATGATCGAGAGCTGTGCCGACATTGCCAGTCATATTGTCTCTGATAAAGGAATGCGGGCGCCAACGAGCTATGCCGATACATTCAAGGTACTGCTTGAAAATCATGTCATCGATGCAGGGCTATTTGCCACCATGGAGAAAATGGCCAAGTTCCGCAATATAGTTGTCCATCAGTATGAGGAAGTGGATGCGGAGATTGTCATAACCATCTTGAAGAAACACCTCGAAGATTTCGAGAGATTTAAAGAGGCGGTTCTGGCATATCTTAAGGGCCTTCCTGGGAACTACTGATCCAGCTTGGCAGTTACATTAGATTAGGTTTTATATTTATCGATTACACCCCCTACTGGCAATTTATGGTATAAAGATATTCGGAGTGGGATCATCTCATTCTAAGAATTAAACCAAGAAGAGACAGCACAGGGGTCACCCATATCCCCCGTTAAAGGATTCTCAAAGAGTACGGAATGACGAAAATCAATGCCGGTTTTGCCGTCGCATTGACGGCCCTCGCATTTATCAGCATAGTTTCAGTATGGGGCGTCCTGAGACTCCTTGATGCCCTCCAGTGGAGAAGGCACACTTATGAGGTTATCATAAAACTCGATGATATCACCTCCAGCTTGAATGAGGGCGAAACAGGGGCATACGGTTACCTTATGACAGGGAATGCCATTTATCTTAAAACCTTTGACACTTCCATTGAAGCAGTTCATCAAAAAGTAAATGATATTGCCAAATTGACTTTGGACAATCCCAACCAGCAACACAGGATAGATATCCTCAAACCTATGATCATAGAAAAAAATGCCCTGATAGGCGAGTTGATTGGCCTGTTAAAGAATAAGAGAACCAATGCCTCTGATCAGTGGGTTCTTGCAGATAGGGAAAAGATTGTCATGGATAATATACAGAAGTTGATCAACGGGATGAAAAGAGAGGAGTATTCATTATTAAAACAGCGGTCAGCGTTATTAGACTCAAGTACCAGGACTTTAATCGTAATAATAATTGCAGGAAACCTTATGGCCTTTACCTCTGTTATTCTGTCACGGCTTTTTATTCTAATCTATTGACCCTACTGTATGATTCTGTCATAATTTTGCGTGGAAATTCTGAGAGGAAAAGATGAGTCCTCCATCCATTGACAAGAAGTATACCTACAAAGACTATCTCCAAATAGAGGATGAGAAACGATATGAGGTTATGGAGGGAGGACTGATCATGGTCCCGGCGCCCCTTACCATCCATCAGAGGATATCGAGGAACGTGGAAAGTATTCTCTGTAATTTTGTAAAAGAAAATAGACTGGGAGAGGTCCTGTATGCCCCAACCGATGTCGTCCTGTCAGAGGATGTGGTCGTCCAGCCTGATATCCTCTTTATCAGCAAAGAGAGGCTCAACATCATTGAAGAGGCTGCCATCATGGGGAGCCCTGATCTGATCGTTGAGGTCGTATCTCCATCTTCTGCATCCTATGACACCATTGAAAAAAGGGGGGTCTATGAGAAGTACGGGGTAAAGGAATACTGGCTGGTCTTTCCCCAGGAAAAGGCTATAGAGGTCTTGACCCTTGAAAACAGTATCTACAGGAAGTTCTGTAAGGCCCGCAAGCATATCCCCGGAATGCGCGCGTATTTTTTAGATTTCCAAGGAGAAGAGGTAACTTCACTTATATATACGTTACAAACTCTGGCTCAATGTGGGCCTTCAGGATATCACATCTTGCAATAATCCCAGAGAGACAACCCTCATTTGTAACAGGAATCCTGATAATATTCTTCTCCATCATAGTTCTCAGTACCTCGGTCAAGGGCGTATCCACATCTACTGTGATGGTATCCCTGGTCATTACCTCCTCCGCTTTCAGAGTGACAAGGTCTTTTCCCTCCATGATCTGTTTTAAGAGATCAAACTCCGTGACTACGCCGATCACCTTTCCGTTCTCATCCGTGACAGGGATCCCGCTGTACAGGCCTGATAGGAGCTGCATAGCAATATCCCTTGCAGAGGCATGCCTTCTGGCGGAGACAACCGGTCTTGTCATGACGTCTTTTGCTTTCAAATCTTTCATCTCTAACCCTCCTCTTCTTTCTCGTTTTTGGTTTCTAAAATAGGGATAGCAACCATTAAGGGTTGGGGAGTTTTTATGCCCACTTTTTACCCAAATCCTCAAGACCAGCCTTCTTAAGGTCCTCAGGAGTCATGGCAATTCGAAATTGACAATCCGCATTGAAGTTCAAGAACCATGGCTCTGCAAACAGAGGTATGTCTGAGGGCTGATTTACATTCACAACCAGCGTGGCCGCCCTGTGACCATCTTCCTCTGTAAAGAAAACGGATTCGGGTTTGATTTCTTCCAGTATCCGACCTAGCGTGGCCCCCGCCTTTCCACTCCGGACCGCGGTATTAAATGGCTCATGCGGAAATGAAATATTAAGTAACATACGCATATATTTTCCTCCTCTTTTTAATATGGGACTAACTTATTAATGTCACCTCCCTCCTCATTCCTGTCTGTACTCTAAAAAAACTACCTTTTCAGGACATTAGGAGATTCTCTGTACACAAATTAAGCATAGCAAAACAGACACTATATTGTAAATCGCTCAAAAGGATGTTTTTAGTGGCTAACAATCCCCCATACGGATGAAATACTGGTCAACAGGTTACTTTATAAGGTAGGCAACTTTATCTCTATTGACCCTACCCTGTGTTTCTGTCATAATTTTGCCTGGAAACTCAACAAGTACATACCCCTCCACCCTGACCCTTTCCCGCAAGGGGAGAGGGAAGGCCAAGGTAACGGTGACAGGACTACCCAACAGTGATTATAGGGACAGGGATCGACATTGTGTCGGTCAGACGTATCAAAGAGGCAGAGATCAAATGGGGAGAGAGATTCCTCAATCGTATATTCACAGAAGGTGAACTCAAATATTCTCTCAACCACAAGTCACCGCACATACACCTTGCCGCCCGTTTCGCATCTAAAGAAGCGATGATGAAGGCCCTCGGGACAGGGCATAGAGACGGGGTCGTATGGAAAGATATTGAGGTGATCAATAAAGAGAGCGGTAAACCAGAGATGATACTCCATGGAAAGACAAAGGATTTAGCAGGGTCAATGGGGGTCAGAAATATCCATGTGAGCATCGCGCATGATGAGGGGTATGCCGTTGCGCAGGTAGTAATAGAAGAGGACTGATGATATACATTGCTACTTCAAAGGAGATGCAGAATATCGACCGGAGGGCTATGGATGAATACAGTATCCCTACCCTCCTTCTGATAGAAAATGCCGCCCTTGCTGTTATTCGTGTTGTTGAAGAACTATATGGTCCTGTAAAGGGAAAAAGGATCACCATTGTATCCGGCAAAGGGAATAATGGTGGAGATGGCATCGCCGCTGCAAGACAGTTACACAACCGGGGGGCAAGGGTAACGGTTTACCTGTTATCAGAGCCTGCCTCATTAACAGGGAATGCGGCAACAAACCTGAATATCGCCCTGAAGATGGGAATAGAAATCCATAGTAAGGGTAAGTTTGATATGAGAGACTTAAGGATCGCCTTAGACCATAGTCATGTCATCATCGATGCGATTCTTGGTACAGGGTTATCCTCGACGGTTAAGGGAGAATACGCAGAAGTGATAGAATTGATTAATAACTCTAAACAGCCAGTAGTGGCCGTGGATATTCCGACTGGTATTAATTCAGATACCGGAGAGGTGCTGGGCGCGGCTGTTAAGGCCGCGGCAACAGTAACCTTTGCCATTCCTAAAAGGGGGCATCTCCTCTATCCAGGCTCTGAATTTACCGGAAGTCTTCATATCGCAGACATCTCCATACCCAGGGCCGCTGTTGAAAAAGAATCTATCTACCTCCACCTTCTGACAGAAGACGATATGCGGGGCATCCTGTCACCGAGGCCGGTGAATGCGCATAAGGGGAACTTTGGTCATGTATTGGTAGTGGCCGGTTCTATGGGAAAAGGCGGGGCAGCGGCAATGACCTCTCTTTCATGCCTGAGGGCAGGAGCAGGTCTTGTAACCCTTGCCGTGCCTGCGAGTGTCCAGCCCATCGTCGCAGAGAAGATAACAGAGGTCATGACATACCCTCTTGCAGAGACAGATGAGAAGACCATCGCCCTTTCCGCATTGGAGACAATCCTCGAACTCTCAAAAGATAAAGAGGCTGTCGCCATAGGCCCGGGGCTTACAACGCATCAAGGTACTGCATCTGTAGTCAGGAGACTCATCAAAGAGATCGAGGTTCCGATGGTCATTGATGCCGATGCGATTAATGCACTCTCAGGCCATCTGGATATCCTCAAGGGAAGAAGATCCCCTGCAGTCCTCACACCCCATCCGGGCGAGATGGGGAGATTGACCGGCAAGAATTCCGCCGATGTCCAGAGGGATCGCATCGGGATCGCCAGGGCCTTTGCAATGGATCATGGCGTATACCTTGTCCTTAAAGGGGCACATACGGTCATTGCAGAACCCTCTGGAAATGTCTATCTCTCTCCTACCGGTAACCCTGGGATGGCTACTGCAGGGACAGGGGACGCACTCACAGGAATCCTGGCAGGTCTTATGGCACAGGGGGGTGACATCTCCTCTGCAATAAGGCTTGGCGTCTATCTCCATGGCCTTGCCGGAGACCTGGCTGCAAAAGAGATTGGGATGGTTGGGATGCTGGCGGGGGACCTGATTGCAAGGATACCCGTGGCAATCAGATATCTTAATACAAAGTCTGATTCCAGAGATTAGGAAAAAGATTTTAGTGATTATTAATCACTGTAATCACATTCTAAAATCTCTGTAATCAATTAAAGAAGGAGTATCCATAGTGAAGGCAAAAGAGATCATGACAAAAGAGGTCGTCACGGTTACAAGGGAGATGACGGTAGAAGAACTGGCCCGTCTGTTTACGAGACATGATATCAGCGGGGCGCCCGTGGTGGATAATGAGGGAAAGTTGATCGGCATTGTCACAGAAAATGACCTGATCAAGATGGAACAGAGGCTCCACATCCCTACTGTGATCAATATCTTTGACGCGGTCATATACCTTGGCAGCTCTAAGAAATTTGAAGAGGACATCAAGCGGATGGCCGCCTCAAAGGTTGAAGACATTTACAAAAAGGATGTCGTTACCATTGATGAGAATGCAACCCTTGAAGAGATTGCCACGATCATGTGCGATAAGAATATTCATCATCTCCCTGTTATTAAAAAGGGGAAGATCTCAGGCGTCATCGGAAAAAAGGATATCATGAAGGCAATAGCAAGCGGGAAGAGGTAAGGAAAAATTCCGACAGTCAAGAAGCCAGATTAGAATGTGCGATATTCTTTTCGAGTCAGGACAAAGAGTGTTCGTGAGACGATCTCTATCGGAAGGGCCCTGGGAAGGCGTCTGTCACCGGGAGATGTCATTTGTCTGAGCGGCGAGCTTGGGGCTGGAAAGACCTGCCTTGTTAAGGGACTGGCCGAAGGACTCGGCATAAGGGGGAGGGTGGTCACAAGTCCTACGTTTATCATCATCAGAGAATATAAGGGCAGAATCCCTCTGTATCATATAGACCTCTATCGAATCGGATCTATAGACGATATGAGGGATCTCGGCATGGAAGAGGTGGTCTACGGCTCAGGGGTGACGGCCATCGAGTGGGCGGAAAGGATCCGCGACAGACTGCCGGACGAGAGGATAGATATCACACTGAAGTGGTCAGACATTAAGACACGGAATGTGGAGATGAAGGCCTTCGGCCAGCATCATAGGAGGGTGCTGAAAGAGGTCTTGGAAGATCTGAGAAGGTTGGCAGGTTGTAGCCGCAGGCTTTAGCCGGCGTTCTATAGGATATAATGGACATAAGATCAGAGGTATTAGAGATCATCAGTGATACTAAAGAGTATCTCATGCTCCTAAGAGAGACGGGGGTTGAGGAAATCGCCAGCAGTCATAGGACAGAAGTAAGAAATAAGAAGCAAGAAGTAAGACAGGTAGCAGAAAGCGGTAAGCAGGTAACAGGTCAAGGGGCAGATACGCCGGAGCAAAAGGCCGGCAGGCTTGATGAGCTGAGAAACAGAATCGGTGATTGCCAGCGGTGCAAGCTATGGAAGGGGAGGAAGAATATCGTATTCGGTACAGGCAATCCCGGTGCAAGGCTGCTCTTTGTTGGAGAGGGTCCCGGAGAGGAAGAAGACCGTCAGGGAAAACCCTTTGTGGGCAAGGCCGGTGAATTACTGACAAAGATGATCGGGGCAATGAACCTCACCCGTGATGATGTCTACATCGCAAATGTGATAAAATGCAGGCCCCCGCAAAACAGGAACCCTGAAGAGGATGAGATATCGGCATGCAGACCCTTTCTCTACGAGCAAATCGTGATCATAGACCCGCAGGTCATTTGCGCATTAGGTACATTTGCGGCTCAAACCCTGCTGGAAACAAGGTCCCGTATCAGTGAACTCCGGGGAAGGGTCCATGAGAAGAGGGGATATAAGATCGTACCCACCTTCCACCCTGCGTATCTGCTGAGAAACCCTCAGGAGAAGCGCCGCTCCTGGGAGGATCTGCAGATCGTGATGCAAGAGCTGGGATTGAAGGAAAAAAAGTAGTGGCCGGGCAACTACAGGCGGGGGATAAATGAAGCAAATCTGGGCACCGTGGCGGCTCCAATATATCCTGGAAGGTAACCCTGAAGGCTGTATCTTCTGTGTTAAGCCCTCAGAGGAGAAAGACAGAGAAAACCTTATCCTCTTCAGGGGAGAACATATCTTTATCATGATGAACCTCTATCCTTACAACAATGGCCACGTGATGATCGTCCCTTATCAGCATGCCGAAGATTTGAATGAACTCTCAGGGGAGGTCCTCTTTGACCTGATAGACACGACAAGGAAATCTGAGGCTATCCTGAGGCAGGTATTCTCTGCACAGGGGTTTAATATCGGCATTAACCTCGGCAAGGCCGCCGGCGCTGGTATTGATGAACACCTGCATATTCACATCGTCCCCCGCTGGATCGGGGATTATAACTTTATGCCTGTCCTTGCGGATATAAAGGTCATCCCACAGCATTTATGGGCAGCCTATGACCTCCTGCTTCCCTTCTTCAGGGAGATCAGAAAAGGAGAAACGAAATGATTCGCCTTATCTTTTCGATTATTATCATGATAGCCGTTTTCGTCCTGGCCCTGGCTAATAAAGACCAGGTACAGATCAACTATCTGCTGGGAACGACATCGCCTCTGCCTTTGTACATCATCCTGGTGGGGACATTCATTGCCGGGGGCCTTGTCTTTACAATTATTTTATTGCCGGCATGGATCAGTGACAAGATGGAGATCAGAAAACTACGGCGGTCTCTGCAGAAAACAGAGACTTAGCCGCCTGAGGCTCCGATGACAGATCAAGAACAGCTAACCCCCTTACTAAGACAATACCAGAATATAAAAAGGGAGCATAAGGATGCCATCCTTTTTTTCCGCATGGGCGATTTCTATGAGAT
>JAHFEQ010000093.1 GCA_023248395.1 Nitrospirota bacterium | reverse complement strand
AATATAAAGAAGACTATCAGGTATCTATCACTTCTCGTCTGCCCCATAGCGGCATACATATTTTCCCCTTTTACATCCCCATCCTCAATAAACCTGACTTTAGGAGAAGAGTCGAAAACGTCTTCTACCTCATCGGTTTTCACATGATGTTTTTCCCATATTTTATCTACGAAAACATCTATCCATATTATATCCCTAATTTCCATTCATTATCCTAAAATAATTCCCCTCTTACCTTCCCTATGACGATTTCTCCTTCTACTTCCTCTCCCTTTTTAACGGGATGTTGGTTGCCCTTTGTGTCTTCAGGGACCTTCGTGGATACGTAACGGTATATCTCCCCTGTGGTTAAATAACCATCGCCATCGTTATCCCCATGTCTTAATGCCTCTAACAGGTAATAGGTAAAGACACCATGTCCCAAGGAATCCTTCTCCATACTCACCTCATTGGCCTTACTCGCCGTGATGATGATACGCCCCTTCCCTTTGGTGATCCTGTTAAGGTAGGCATCTGAGATGGAGGCCCTGATAGAGGCTGTCTTAACGGTACGCCCCCCGCTCGCGCCGCTGTAGCAGGTATCCTGGATCAGGACGATGCGCTCTGCATCAATCCTGCTAAACATCCGTGCCACCTCCTGCATGGGGAGTGCGGTGGAGTATAGTCTCTGCGGGTCTGAATCATGGGTCAGGAAATATTTCTCCAGACCATCGCCGTCAGGGCTGTCCCTGTCCGGTTCTGAGGCACCATGTCCCGCAAAGTAGATAATGACCGTATCCTTCTCCAGTGCCTTCCCTTTGATATCCACCCCCAGGACATCTTTTATCCGCTGCAGGGTGGCATCTTCATTGGCCAAAAAGGTGATGTGACTCTCCGGTATGCCATTATCCTTTGTCAGATATTCGTATATGGCCCGGGCATCTTTGTCCGCATATCTCAGGCCCTCAATATGCTTATACTGGCTGATGCCGATGACTGCCCCCCATACCTCCCCATGTTCTTCTGCATAATTTACCTCTACAGATTTTCTTGCTACGAGATTCTCCGTATCATAGGCCACCACGGTAATCTTATTGATACCCCGCTTGAGGGAGACATTCCAGGTTAAATCTAATTCCTTTCTATCACCGGCAGGTTTTATCTTAAGATCTCTTACCCCTACACCTTCACCCTGAATCTCTACCCCGTTTAACTCCAGTGCTATATCATTAATACCCGTGTCATCAACGACTTTGGCTGAAATGGAGAGGAGCGGTTTATTGATAACCTGCTGATCACCGGGGTAAAGGATTGCAATCATTGGAGGCATACCCCCTGGCTCAGCAATCCGGTATGATGCCACCTCTTTCCGATTAATAGCTACCATAGTCTGGCCATCCTTTGTCAGCGCCAGTTTCTCAATATGCTGGTCGATATACTTCGTCTCTTTCGGAATCCCGGTTACAACATCCCATAAACGTATCCGCTGGTCCATCCCTGCGGTGATCAGACTCCGTCCATCTCTGCTGAACGTAACAGAGGGGATGGAGCCCCTGTGGGCATCAATGTGGTGGATGACAGCACCATCGGTTACTCTCCATAAAATGGCCTGACCCCAGGCTGTCCCGCCAGCCAGTGCTTGACCATCTGGGCTAAAACTCAAAGATACCGGGATATCGGTACGCTCCCTGTTCATACTCCTCTCCATCATTCCGGTTTCCACATCCCAGATACGGATAATGTTATCCATCGCCACAGAGGCAAGCCGCAGACCATCATGGCTAAAGATCATGGCTCTAACCTCATCCGCATATCTCCAATCCCATTCGAGGGTCCTGGCCATCCTCCCGCTGCTCACCTCCCAGATACGGATCGAATGGAAAGCCCCCCTCGAACCGGCTGCAAGGAAACGGCCATCCGGAGAAAAGACCGTGAGGGTAATGTACTCTCCATACCCTTCTATCCTCTTGTATAGGGTAGGGGCGGGTTTAAAACCCGCCCCTACTGTTAGACTCCATATCTCCACGGACCTGTATCCTCCCATCGCAAGGAATTTACCATCGGGGCTGAACTGGAGTGAAGTGACATCCCTGATCCCGTTACTTTCTATTATTTCCCCCTCTCCACCCTTAACGATGTCCCATAGTTCAACAAGATTAGTCCTCCCGATGGCCACGTACCGCCCATCATGGCTGAGGGCTATGGAATAAATCCCCTCTGCGTTCATGGATTTATTGAATAGAGGCTTGAGCGGGGTCTCTTTCTCTTCTATCGTCATCCCTGTATATTCCGGTCCTCTGATATTTTTCTCTATAGACGGGGTAGTACCACAGGCGGAAAAGTAAAGCAGAATTAGGAAAAGTATTCCTGATGTAACGAAAAAACGACAAAGATGTTTTGGATCATCGTCCATTAATAGCTATCACCCCACCCGACCCTCCCCCGGCACTTTATCAGGGGGGAAGGAATTAGATATGATGACTATACTAAATCTGTTGTTTTTTCTCAAAATGTTTCTTTACCAGCTCCTCTAAAGCTGTAAAATACTGTCCTTTGAGGTTCTTGAATCGTCGCCTGCATTCGGCCATGGCCTCTTCAACATTCTCATATCGCTGAATAACGCTCAGCAAATTACTATAATATTCATCCATCCTCTGCCTCACCCTGCTTAAAGATTCAGGGTTTCCGCCTGACAATGCAAGGGCCGCCCTGTATATATCCCCATTAGAGCGGACAAGTTGATCAAAGCAGACCCCTTTAAGCCGGTGTGCCACAGTGCCACGGCTCTCTCCAAGCGCCCTGGCGGTCTTGTCTATACTGAATTCCATTTTCTCCAGGAGTGATAAAAAGGATGCGTCGGCATCACCCTCAAATTTCCCCTCACCCTGACCCTCTCCCCCAAGGGGAGAGGGGATAGAGGAGGGAATTGCAGATTTTCTTACAGTATCGCTGATTTTCTTTAGAATCACGGGGCTAACCTGCAGAGGTCCAAGGTCCGCCTCGTTAATCCATTTCCCCTTTGCCATTGCGACGGCCCTGGCAATGGCATTCTCTAACTCCCGTATATTTCCCTTCCACCCATTGGCCTTCAGCCTGCTTAAAGCCTCTGGGGTTATCCCTTTAATCGCGGAGTCACGGACGCCATTCTCAGCACAATATTTGCCGAGAAAATAGTGGACGAGGGGTTCTATGTCTTCCATACGCTCCCGCAGGGGGGGAAGCTCGAAAGATATCACATTGAGACGGTAGTAAAGGTCCTCTCTGAAAGTCCCCTCTGTGATATCTTCAGATAAATTCCGGTTGGTGGCCGCTATGACCCTTATATCTACCTTAAGAGGGGTGGAGCTTCCCACCCTTTTGATCTCATATCTCTGAAGCACCCCCAACAGGCCCGCCTGTATACGGCCACTTAAATCGCCTATCTCATCCAGAAAGATAGACCCGCCTTGTACCATTTCAAGATATCCCTTTCTATCGTTGATCGCACCGGTAAAGGCCCCCTTAATATGCCCGAAGAGATCACTCTCAAAGAGGGTGTCTGATATGGCAGGGGTGTCTACTACAACGAAAGGCCTTTTTGACCTCGGACTTAGTTCATGGATGGCCCTGGCAAATAGTTCCTTTCCTGTACCGCTCTCTCCTAAAATAAGGACAGGGTTCTTTGTCTGTGCTGCCCTCTTGACCTGTTCGAATATCTTCAACACCTTCATACTCCGTGTGATAATGCCGTATCCCGCACATTCCTTCTGGAGGTCTTCCCATTCCCCCTCTAACTGGTATTCTGAATGGACAGGTTCTGAAAGGATCCTGGCTAACCTCATCTCTAACTGTTGTTTGGACTGGAGCAGGAGGTCCTTTTCCTTAAGGACACCCTCCATCCGCGCCTCTAAAAGGGCCATCTTCTGGATGGATTCCTCATCACGGACCATCAATGTCTTGGAGCTAAACATCCTCTTTGAAAGGTCTTCCCGCAGGTCCAACAGCTCACCCTCTTTTGCGTTCAACTTCTCACTCATTGACTTAAGACTCTTTCCCAGATGCTCCACCTCACCCGTCAACCGGGCTGAATGTCTTTGCTCCACTGTCCTCCCATAGAGGGTTGATGTTAAAAAGCCGAGGATCATACTGAGAGAGGGTGAAAAGATCTCCGTAATAAAACCCAGTCTTGAAAATAGTGCATAAGAGAGTACCCAGTATGCCCCTATCAGAATGAACAGGGAAAATAGACCCCATTTCCAATCCCTTCCGGCACCGCCCCCTGCAGATAACCATGCCCCCCCTAAAGCCAAAATGACAAGTATCAAGATCTTACCGGCAGGGCTAATCTCCCTTATAAAGTTTCCTGTCAGGATGGTATTTACGATGTTGGCATGGATCCCACCCCCTGGGAAATTCCCCTCCACCGGGATGGGTTTAAGGTCATAACCGGTAGCGGTATTGGATACAAGACATATCTTTCCTTTCAGGCTTTCCCTCAGGTCATTTCTCCCCTTCTCACTTTCTGCAGCTCTCATAATATCTATAAATGAATAGTGTGCAAAGGTATCTTCCCACCGTCCGGCATAGTTAATGATCATCATGCCAGGATCATCGATGGGGATCTTAATATTCCCCTTACCGGTTTTTCCTGGTATTCCAGCATCTTTTAAAAGGACATGGTATCCAGGCTGGATGAGGATATTCTCTGGGGATACCTGTAAATAGGCTGCTGCTACAGCCAGGCCGAAGGCTGGAAAGGGGGCGCCATCAAGATTTACTACCAACGGCACACGGCGCACTGTCCCGTCTGAATCACGGTTTGATGAGATATGCCCCAAACCTTCTGATACTTCAAGAAGCCCCTTGAAGGGTGTGACCGCCCTCTCCACATTCAGGATACGTTTAGGGACTGAGATCTGCTGTGGAAGGGTAAACCTTTTCAGCAACTCTATGAAGGGTTCGCCATCTGGGAACTCCATAGACTCTGCAGGTGCGTCTTTCAGGGAAAACCCTACAGGGTAGTACAAATTCTTTGTATCTGCAGTGAAGTTCTTTAGTGTCCTATCCCCCTCAGCACCTGCAGGCTGATCAAAGAGCACATCATACCCGATCGCCGCAGCCCCGCTTCGGGTCAGGATATCGATCATCTTGCCGTGATAGGCACGATCCCAGGGCCAGCGGCCTATGGCCTGCATACTGGCATCATCGATGTCGATCAGGACAATATCAGGATGGGTTGGGATATCTCCCCGGAGTTTGAACCGGTAATCGAGGGTCTTATTCTCCCATTCCGTAATGAGGCCGGAGAAGAAGATGGAGATAAGGACAACAAATATAGAACATCCGAGGCCTATGCCGGCAGTAATTAAAAGTTGTGAAGTCTTTGCTTTCATATCTCTAAAATTCAAATGTCAAAATCCAAAGTTCACCTTTCCATCTCCTCTTCCGGCTTCACCCCAGGAACTCCAAGGATATCTACAGGCTTCCCCGGAGGCTTCGGTTCAATGACCCCCGGACTTTCCTTCTCGATAGCCCCCGGAGTCCCTATAATGTCTACAGGTTTCTCCGGACGCTTCGGTCTTAGTTTTCGTGGCCGACCGATCTCGGGGCTATCAGGATCTACGATGTCGAGTTCCAGATGCCCCTGTGTCCACTGTTGTTCAGAAAGCCTTTTCACAGATAGGGTGAGATCCCTGATAAGGGTACTATCCTGAGGGTCTACTTCAAAAAAAGTATCTGAAATCTCTCCTGGGAATTGTAATCTGTTGAGGGAAGCAATAGCCTTTACCCTTTCAATGCCGGGAGGCCCATCTACCCTGATTTCATAACTTGTAGCCGGATCTGGAACGGCATAGGTCTTTCTCGCACGGATGAAATTATCCCTCTGGTAAGGGTTTGGGAAGATAACCCGTAAGGCCCCGCTGGTCCCCTGGTCAAGCAATGTAATGTAGCAGTCTCTGTCTGCTCTAAAGTAAAAGGTGACCGGTTCGCCAATCCTGAATTGATTCTTGTCAGTCCAGACCTTTACGCTGAATGGGGCTCTGCTGTTTTCTACCGTTAGAACCTGCTCTACAGCAAAGTCATAGGATAGGGGGAATTCTGGCGGCATGAGGTCTTTAGCTTGAATCCCGGTAGCATGGATTAATACCCTCCCTGCTGCCGTAATCGTCCCTGTCTTCATATCTTTCAGAGTGGCATTGACATTCAATACGTCCCCGTCCATGCGGAAGAGACCGGTAAGGAGAAGGTCCGCGTTCCCCTGGTCCCGATCCACCACTTTGATATCTTCTACCCCGGCCATAGTAGTCCTTATGTCTGACTCGATAGGGTCGCTCAAGAGGACCCGCCCCCCACTCCTCCCCTCTCTAAAATCCCCTACGATTACGGTTAAAAGCCCCTCTGCCGGCAATCGACTGACCATCTGAAGGACCAGGTCTCGTATCCCATCCTCCCAGGCGGCAGGTTCCGGGGCTTTAGGGGCCTTGCCTGTGAGAGGGTCTATTCCTGCAATCCCTGCAGGGTGTGGTTCCTGGATGTCTGATTTAGTGGAATCTTTGACATGGACATCTTTAATAGTGGAACAGGCCGAAAGAACCCAGAAGTATAAGAGCCCTAAAAAGAAAACACCTGCCTTGCGAAATATGGGTTGCATACTGAATTACCTCTACTATCTGTTGTCCTGATCTTGCAATGGCTGTGCCATATCCTCATTCGTAAAGGCTCACCGCAATGACCATGGGAAAAAGGCCATTGAAATAAAACAGCCGCTCCTCAGTAATTTACTGCTGACATCGACTATGCATGGACATCCACGCA
>JAHFEQ010000044.1:5164-17706 GCA_023248395.1 Nitrospirota bacterium | reverse complement strand
CATACTCATTCAATAAATAATTCCACTTTTCCAATTACTTTTAAATGATCCTTTTCCCGGTGGTAATTATCTCCTTAATAAAAGGATTTGTTTCATCAAAATCAGACCGTGCAAATGAATGAGGTTCTATTCTTAAATCAACCTTCCTTCTCAGGTGCATTAACTTTACATCTTCAAGAAAGCCGTCAACGTTATCGGTGTCCAAAAATATCGCAAGGTCAATATCGCTACCAGGGGTAAATCTATCTTTTGCATAGGAACCAAACAGATATAATCTCCACACCCCGATCCCATTTTCCTGTAGAATTTTTATATACTCATTAATCTTATTGTATATTATTCTTTTACTCTCTTTTTGAGCCATCTTCTGAAGTCCTTTATCCTTGAGATATAGCCTTCTGCAAATCTCTTTGTTGCCTTATTATAGAATCTGCCTTTATAGTCAGGATACCTTGCCTTAATATTAAAGGTAGTGACTTCATCCATAATGACCATTTTTAAAAAGGCTACCCATTCCTTCAGGTCTTTATCTGACGAAGATACCCAGTAATTTATAATTTCATTCTTTGTCATGATACCCTGAGATAATTAGCCGATTGTAATCTATATATTTGCGGCTATGTTAGCAGGGATACTTAAAAATCTCAAGATCCTGAGAGTCGAATGTGGGGGTATAACCTGATCTCCAGCTTCCCTGATTTAATCCATTCAATAAATTTGGATACACTTTCTTCTACATCTTCTGAAAAAACCTGCAAGAACATCAAAGAAACGAGTGTTATCTTCTATGGAGTTCCTTCTGGACACTGCTGATGAAAAGTCTCTTGCGTGTACCGGCCATCACGAATATCTCCAGAGTCATTTTCTTTTCTTTCTACCACCTGATTATGGATGCGCCCCATGTTAGTCCTCCACCAAAGGAGGCCAGTGCCACTATAGAGCCTTCTTTTATACCGCCATTTCTGACAGCCTGGTCAAGTGTAATCGGTATAGAGGCTGATGAGGTGTTGCCATAAGAAGGGAGGGAGAGGGGGACCTTTTCCTTCTCTATCCCCAGCCGGTTGATAACCTGGTTGATGATCCTGAGATTGGCCTGATGAAATATGAAGGTATCTATATCCTCTATCTGCATACCACATTCCTTGACGATATCAATTATCATGGACCTTAGGGTTTTTATAGCGGCCCTGTAGACCTTGCTGCCTTCCATCCTCATCGTATGTAATCCAGAGGCAAGCGTTAATGGGGTTGTTGGAATCCTTGAGCCACCGGCGGGGAGGTGGATCCACGCTCCTCCCCTTCCATCTGCATGAAGCCTGGTCTTTATAATTCCCTTATTACTATTTTTATCCGTCTGTCGTACTACGACAGCCCCTGCCCCGTCTCCGAACAGGATCGCCGTCTCCTTATCCTCCGGGTTGATAAACCTTGATTTTACTTCTGAAGCTATGACGAGCGCTGTATCTGCCTGACCATTTTTGATAAACATTTCAGCGATATTCAGGGCATATAAAAATCCGGAACAGGAGGCATTGATGTCAAAGGCCGCGGCCTTTTTGGCGCCGATATTCTTTTGTACAATACATGCCGTTGCAGGAGAAGGCATATCGGGTGAGGTGGTTGCCAGTACAATCAGGTCTACGTCTTTTGCCCTTAGTCCTGCGGCATGTAAAGCGGATACCGCGGCATGGGTCGCCAGATCTGAGGTTGCCTCTTCCGGCCTGGCCCTGCGCCGTTCTCTGATACCGGTCATCTTTACGATATCTTCCGGGGCAAGGCGGACTGTACCTGCCAGATCCTCATTTGTTACAATGTTAGCAGGGAGATAAGCGCCTGTCCCGGCGATATAACAACCCAGGGGATTTTTTTCATTATCCTTTGTTTGGCTGTATTGCATGGAAAGTTCTTGCTATTTTAACAGAATTCTGATTATAATGAAAGATTCGTAAGGTCAAGGTTATGCAGAGAAGTATTAAAATTCTATTTTTGTACATCGTTTTATCTTATCCGCTATTGGTTACTGGTTGTGCAGGGACCGCCAAGCCTGATACCCTTTCGAGTGACAGCCTGACAGAAGGTCTTAAAGAACTCTATGACGCACAGGCCCTTTTGAACAAGGCAGACAAACTGTTTAAGGACAAGGACTATATCAGCGCAGCCCAGGAGTATCGAAGGTTCCTGGAACTCCACCCGATCCACAAATCTGCCTCCTATGTCCAGTACAGAATAGGGCTTGCGTATTTTAATCAGATCAGGTCTATCGACAGGGACATAGAACCTGTACAAAAGGCCCTGTCAGCCTTCGAAGTAGTGCTAAAGGATTATCCGGGTAATGAATATACAGATGATAGCAGAGAAAAGATTAAGATATGCCGGGGGAAGCTGGCTGAGCGGGAGTTCTATATAGGAAATTTTTATCTGAAAAAGGAAGACTATCCAGCGGCCATTGAGAGGTTCAACAATATCCTGAAGGAATTTGCAGACACGGACGTGGTCCCAAAGGCATTTTATCATCTCGGCATTGCATACAGTTCTTCGGGTGAGTCAACCAGGGCTGTTGAAGTCTTGCAGGACCTTCTCAGCAAGTATCCAGAGACTACGTATAAAAGGGGTGCCACGCAACTCCTTGCTAATCTGAATCACCGGTAATCAAACTGTAATAAGTCAAAATTAACCACAGAGACACAAAGGTCACAGAGGAAAAAATTAATATGACTCATTTCCGTATAAGGGTTTCATTCATGCTGCCTGTGCGATATCCCTCTAAATCAAGCGTTACATAGACAAATCCGAACTCTTTAAACTTTTTTGCTATCTTATTTCTTAAACGGGGGTCCTCTAAAAGGACCTCCAGATCTTTCATATCTACCTCTATCCGGGCGATCTCTCCATGGTAACGGACCCGGAATTGTTTAAAGCCAAGGGTACGCAGATATGACTCACACAGCCCTACCTGTTTTAATCTGTCATCTGTAATCTCAGTTCCATAGGGGAATCTTGAAGAGAGGCAGGCAAAGGAGGGCTTGTCCCAGCTTGAGAGCCTTAGCATCCTGCTTATTTCGCGAACCATCACTTTAGAGAGACCCGCTTCGACAAGCGGGCTCCTGACACCCAGCTCTTTTGCTGCATCCATACCCGGGCGATAATCGGACAGATCGTCTACCGTTGTCCCGCAGGCGATGTGAGATATGCATAGCTCATCTGCTATAGCCTTTAATTTATCAAATAGCTCTCTCTTACAGTGATAACAGCGCCTGCTATCATTTTGTGCAAACTCTGCAATGTCCAGCTCATTAGACTCTATCAGGAGATGACGTATCCCTATTGCCTTGGCGATGGCCTTTGCCTCTTCTATCTCATAGACGGGATAAGTAGGGGATGTGGCCGTGACAGCGACTGCCCGGTCACCGAGAAGGTCATAGGCCACCTTAGCTAAGAGAGAGCTATCGACTCCTCCAGAGAAGGCCACCAGGACGGAACCCATGGACTCAATGGTCTGTCTAAGCCTTAAATAACTCTCCATGCAAAGCGGTTCTTCAATCACGGCTGCTCCTTTTCCATCAGCCCTGCCTTCTCCTGTTTGGCGACTGCCACGATAGCGAAGTTTTCTGCATCGATATATTTTTGGGCTACTCGTATTATATCATCCTTTGTGACAGTTTCGATATACCTGGCATACTGATCAAGGTAGTCAAGACCAAGGTTATAGTACTCTATAAATACTAAATAACTGCCTATCTTGGCGTTGGTATCAAGCTTGAGCGGGAAACTGCCAGTCAGATAGTCCTGTGCCTCCTTTAGCTCTTCATCTGAGACCCGCTCCTTCCTGATCCTTTTCAGCTCTGATAATATCCCATCTATAGCTTCACGAGCTGATTCGTTCTTTGTCTGGACCTCTACGACAAAGGCCCCTGGATATTTGTTGATATCGAACCGGCTATGAACGGAGTAAGCAAGCCCTTTATTGTCCCTGATCTCCTTTGTTAATCTTGATGAAAAACCGCCGCCGCCGAGTATGTAGTTCATGACATGGACAGCGTAAAAATCCGGGTTATCTCTGGATAAGCCGGTATGGCCTAAGAGAATATTCGCCTGAGTAATATTTTTATCAATGAGTATTGAATCTCTTTTTTTCAACTTTTCTACCGGAGGGATATCCGGAAACTGTATCTCCCCCTTTTTCCAGGGCCTAAAATAGGTTTCTATAAGGGAGGTGGCCTCCTTAAGGTCAACATCACCCACGACGACCATGATCGCATTATTGGGCTTGTAGTATCTCTCATAAAAACTGACGATATCCTCGCGGGAGATTTTGACAACCGATTCCTCATCCCCTTCTGCGGGGGCACCGTAAGGGTGACCTGCAAAGACGGCCTTATAGAAGGCCTTTGAGGCAATTGAACCAGGGTCATCCTTATCAGACATTATACCGGCCAGGGTTTCTTTCTTTTTTCTTTCTACTTCATCTTCCGGGAATGCAGGATTCAGCAAAATATCTGATAGTAGATTGAGGCCAGTATTTATGTCCTTTTTGAGGACGACTAATGAGGCGGATGAGTAGTCCGTGCCTCCGGAGGTAGAGAGCCTCCCTCCGATGAAATCTATCTCCTCTGCGATCTGTCTTGATGTCCTTGTCTTTGTCCCCTCATCCAGTAAGGTGGCGGTGAGATTTGCAACCCCCCCCTTCCCTGGTGGATCATATATCGCACCCGTCTTGACTGCTACGGAGATGTTAACCATCGGGAGTGTATGGGTCTCTACAACGAGCAGGGTAATCCCATTATTCAGGACAACACGCTGTGGCTCGATCTTTGGGGATGCAAGGCCTACCGATGGTCCCAGAGATATAAGGAAAACTATAAGGACGATAGTGTTTGTTATAATGTCTCGTATCTTTCTATGCATCTATCTTACTTTTCAGGTAAAGGGACCAATATCCCCACGGTCCTGTTATCCTCTGCAAAATATTTCTTTGCCACTCTCATGATATCCTCTGCAGTCACCTTTCTGATTTCATCAATATAGGTATTTAAATACGTAGCTCCTGCCCCTGTAGTCTCCATTCTTCCTATGAGCATGGCCTGATAGAAGACCGAATCCTGCCCCATAATAAATGACGCCTCTGTCTGGTTTTTTGCCTTCGCGAGTTCTTGATCAGACACCAGCTCCTGCTTTATCTTCCCAATCTCTGTATTCAGGGAAGATTCAGCCTCTTCTGTCGTCTTCCCGGGCCGGAGCTGTGCATAGAAATAAAATAGCTCTGGGTCGGTCTGGATGGCATTATAGCCACCACCTGCCGAAAGGGCTATCTGCTTTTCATACACAATACTCTGATACAGCCTCGAGCTCTTACCTTCAGAGATGATATTGCTTAATACATCCAGGGCATAGTGATCCTTGTCGCCGTAGTTCGGGACATGATATCCATAGATCACATACGGAAGTTGGGCCTCGCGCTTATAGTAAAACCTCTTTTCTCCCTGTTGCTCCGGTTCTTTCATATTTACCCGGGGAGGTGTTTTACCCTTCGGGAGAGAGCCGAAATATTTTCCGATATTTTTGACAATGTCCTCTGTATCGAAGTCACCCACGACAACAACCGTTGCATTGTTGGGGGAGTAGTATTCCCTATAATGGTTGTACAGGTCATCTCTTGTAAGGGTACTGATATCCCCCATCCACCCTATAATAGGTGCATGATAGGGGTGTATTTTAAATGCAGCCGCGTATAGTTCCTCTACTAAGGATGACGTTGGATCATCCTCTGTCCGAAGTCTTCGCTCTTCTTTTACCACATCACGTTCCAGCATAAATTCCTGGGGGTCTATCAAGAGGTTTGTCATGCGGTCAGACTCTAAATCAAGCGAGATATCAAGCCGGTCACTCGAAAAAATCTCAAAGTATGCCGTGTAATCCTGGCTGGTGAACGCGTTCTCATTACCCCCATTTTTTGACACGATCCTTGAGAACTCACCCTTGCCATATTTGGACGTCCCCTTAAACATCATATGTTCAAGCATATGGGATATCCCTGTCTTCCCTGTGACCTCATTTCGGGAACCCACCTTATACCAGACCTGAAAGGTTACAACCGGGGACTTATGATTCTCCAGAGTGACTATCTTCAGCCCATTGGACAGGAAGTGCTCTTTTATTTCTGAACTATATGCCGGCGTACATAGAAATAATAAGATGGCAGCGAATAACCCTGTAATCCTGGTCACATTTTCTCCATGGTATTGAAACAATCTCAACTCAGGTAGGTTAGCAGATAAAAACCGCCAGTGTCAAGACAGGAAAACTTACTTAGTTATATCAGAATCAGCAGGTTATCCATGATGAGTTCTTTAATTCCCTTAAGAGATTAAATCTCCTCTATGAATGACCTCTTTTCCTTTCACAAGATCATATACGACGATACCGCTATTTCCTAAGGTAATCACAAGCTGCCTGTCCATATAGCTATTTGCGATATCGACCTCCGAGGGGGGCTCCATATAGTTATTGTGAAAATGGAACAGGCCCACATATCTGCCACGTATATTTTTTGACCCGAGGATAGATTTAAAATCATAGGACGAGAGGATATATTTTGCCTCAGAATGTATATCATAGTTCTTTATGAAACCTTTGATGAGGTCCATCTTTTGATGCTGGTTAGGTTTTTCTGACAAGAGTACTTTTCTTAAGTTGTTTGTTATCATTTCATCGACCCCTACCTTTGTTAAGACCTCCTGACTATCTCGTTCCTGGATGAAGGAAAGAAATTCTTCTATGGATGAGTTTTCGAACCTATGCAGTTTTTCTGAAAAAACCTTGTTGAGTGATGTAATTTCATATAAGTGAAGTTTTAGCCCACCTGAATCGTACTCCAATGTAGCGATACCACCGATCTCTGTGTTGTCATATTCCTTCGATTCTATAACTCGTCTGTAGATTTTGCTGATAGACTCCCTATTCTCTAAGGCCCTGGTAACATCTTCAGCGGGGACCTGGTCTACACTGAAGGTATATTTGTTAACAATGGCGATCTCTTTAACGTGCCCTATTAAGGCGTAAGGGAAATCTGTAGACATCAGCTTATATAGGATGATAGGTCCCTTGAAAAAAGAGATATTTCGATCTTTAAGCTTTTTGATAGGTGAATCTAGGGGTGGAGAGACGACGGCAAAGAGTTCTAAACAGAGGGTGAATACGGGAATAAGCCAATAGTTATTGACGAATCGCCGTATTCTGTTTGCAGGGGTCGTTTTCCTTCTGTCAATAAAATTAGAGCCATATAACCCATCAAAATAATATTTATTGCCGTTTAGTTCCATACAGTTCTAAGTTAGCAATTTTTATACCACCATCCATATTTATAGATAGAAATTGACAGATGGAAAATTTTATCTTGCAATGGCATTGCCTTCCCATTATAATGTCGCCGTTATGCTAAAGGTTATTATCATATGCATTCTATTGCTAAAGGTCAATATAGCGAATGCGTCCGATGCTATTTCTATTGATTCCTATCTTAATTTTCTCGAAGATTCTATTTTTGCCAATGTGATTGATGCTGAGGTTTCTTCCCATACTCCTTCGTATGTAGCAAAAAAGGTTAACTCTTATATAGGATTCTTTGCTACAGACGGCCGCGAAGTTTTTCAACAGTGGCTTGATCATGCAGGTCCGTATCTCCCTCATATCAGGGAGATACTTCGGGAAGAGGGGGTCCCCGAAGACCTTGCGTTACTTCCCCTGATCGAGAGCGGGTTTAATGTGAATGCAAGGTCTCCTAAGAAGGCTATGGGTCTCTGGCAGTTTATGGCCTCTACAGGCGCACTCTATGGACTCAAGGTTAATAAATGGGTTGATGAGAGAAAGGATCCCATAAAATCTACAAGGGCAGCCGCAAGGCACCTCAGGGATCTGCATAATGAGTTTGGGACGTGGCCGCTTGCCCTTGCGTCCTATAATGCAGGAAGCGGTAAGGTAAGGCGGGCACTCGCGACTACAGGGGCTTCCACATTCTGGGAGATGGGGCAGAGCAGGGCGCTTAAGGCGGAGACCAGAAACTATGTTCCAAAGTTTATGGCAGCCCTGATTATAGCGAAAAATCCGGATGCCTTTGGGTTCATCTTGCCCGAAGACCCTGCTATTGAGTATGATGTAATAGAACTCCCTGGAGGAATGGATCTGCGTACGGTTTCAAAACTGGCCAATATCAATTATAGCTCACTACGCGGGCTTAATCCCGGACTTAAAGGTTACGTAACACCTTTTGGAGAACCTTACTATGTGTTGCGTCTACCGGAGGGTGCAGGAGCGACCCTATTAGAGAACTTTGATAAACTCTCTCCTTCAGAGAAGATGGTTTATAGAGAACACAGGATCAGGCAAGGGGATACTGTTTATGAAATTGCCAAGCGATATGGCACAAATGTTTCTCTCATTCAACAAATCAATAATCTCAATAAACGATATAAGATTGTACCAGGAGATTCTATTCTTGTACCTTCAAACCTTCCATCGGATGAGGGTTACGTAAGGCTGATGACATCTTCTAATGTGCAGCCTGACACATAAGGGACCTAAGCCTCCCCCTGAGTTGTATCAAAAAGTCACGAATTTACGGTATGTATCATAAGTAGTCATCCGTATACCGCCTCATCTCAGCTCGCATTGAGCCACCCATGAAGATATTTTCTCATAAGAATGCATAATTAGGGATGGTTTCCATCCTGATTTTTTCCACTCTGTTTCTGTTTATGGTTGCACAGTTCTTGCAATCTATAGTCCTATATAAAATAGGCAATCACACCTATAAACAACGAGGAGAACACCATGGAAGACGATCAAAAGATGCGGGACCCACAGACATGCAAGATAGCAATGGACCTCCACCTGGCGAAGTTTAACTACTTTATGGCAAAGAAGGACTGGAAGGCCGCTGTGGCAGAGTTACAGCTTACCCTTAATGCTGTTATTGAGATACTGGACACCGCCAATAAGACACTTAAGAAAATTGCGGAGAGGTATCAGCAGGGAAGAATTGGGACAACTCCAGCGGCAAAGGCGGATGCGAAGGTTGAAGGGAGCATAAAGACTGAGAAGATTTCAGAAGATACCGTGTTGGTTGAATACCCTGGTGATAAGCTCGTCCTCAGGAGGATGTAGTTTTCTTTTTCCTTTTATGGCTTCCAGTAAACAGGTCAAACCTGAGGCCTGAAATAGGCCTCATCGAAGAGACCCTGAATACCAGCTCCCGCAGCGTCAGTTGTTCCACCTCCCGCATCTCCCGTATGGCCGGCAGGAAGAGGAGGGATATAAAGAGCCTTAGAATCCCTGAGATCAGGAAAAGCCACTGAAGGTTTGATATCATAGAGACGGCAAGCTTATCTATAGATAACGAAAGCGGAAGATACTTCGTCAACCACCCACCAATCGCTGCACCGGAAAATATCCCTACCGCATTAAGCACATTGAATATAGCCACACACTTGGCACGCTTCGGCTGAGGGATTGCATCGAATATAAAATTCCCCATGCTGAGGCTGAAACCTGCCCAGGCAAATCCGGCTAACATCTGTATCACAAGGATAAAATAGAAATTTGCAGAAAACAGCCAGAGCACCGGGACGAGAGGGAGGGTAAATCCTGTAATGACAAGCACCTTTCTATTCCCAAATTTATCACCAAATTTACCCCAGTTATGCAGTGTGAAATATTGGACAAGCACGGCTGCGGCAGAGACTGACATGAATTGGAGATAAGAAAAATGAAGATCTCTCAGCATATAGACAGAAAAGAAAGGGCCCGCCAGCATGACGGCGAGGTGCATCAATCCCGTATAGACAACAAAACGTACAAAGCTTGAGTGTCTGAAGTCTGCAAAAAATTCCAGGAGGGTGAAATCATCTTTATCATCGACCTCGTAAGGGGGATTGCTCATTTTTGTTAAATAATAGGATGAGATAAGCCTTGCGATAAGGGCGGTGATAAAGAGGAGAGAGAAGCCTATCCATGGTCTGCCAATCTTTTCCGTACCATGGAGGATTAGACCGGCGAGGCTTAAGGCCCCTAAGGAGAATATGCTCATGACCCTGTTGCGATGGCCAAAATAGGTGCTGCGGGTCTTTTCCGGCACAAGGTCGCCCATAAGGCTGTTCCATGCCGGAGTGGCGAGGTTTCCAAAGCTAAAGTAGGCCGTGACTCCAACTATAAGGAGAGGGGCAGCATAATTACTGAATAAAAGCGGCAAAATGAGGATGGGAATCCAGGACAGTCCCTGGGCTACAACACCGATGAGGATCACCGCCATGCGGTCCTTTATCTTGTTAAGTACACCGACGGATAGTAACTGGACAAAGGCGCCGAGGAGTTGTGGTATTGAGGCCAGGAGTCCTATCTGATAATTCGTTGCCTTAAGGAAGATGGCGAAGGGGCTGATATAAATCTCCCCCACTCCCGCCATAATGGAATAATACACCCCATCTTTTATTGCGTAGGAGAGGCTCTTAGAGTCTGCTGAGGTTTTCTGCATGATCTATAAGTTTCACTTAAAACCGCAGTGGTGTCAATAACTCTGCCCTTTTCTTTTATTATCACCTATGTTAGATTTGCCCATGCAGAGAATACAAGTAACCCTTTTCCTTTTGCTATGTCAGGCCATGTATTCCCGGCCAGCTTTGGCTGAGGCGCCTGTCTCTGCCTTTTCTGGTGAATATGTCCGGCTTCTTGTTCTCGATACGGCGCACACCCTGACTGCGCCGGCACGCTGGGGTCGGGAGGAGTGGGGGGATTTTTCGCTTCTTACCGCCGGGGTCGGCGCTGTCATGCTCTTCGATAAACCTGTCTATGAGGAGATCCAGAGGAACAGGACCGCATCCATGGATGACTTTGCAAAGGTCGCTGAGTCCGCTGGTTCTTATCCCTCCTTTGGCATCATGGGGGCATTTTATGCCGGAGGTCTGCTATTAGACGATACCAGGGCAAAGGCAGTCGCCATGGATGCCTTTGCCGCAAGCCTTGCAGGCGCAGGGGTGATTACAACAAGCTTGAAGGTCGCTGCTGGCCGAAGGCGTCCCAATGAAGAAGAAGAGGCCTATCACTTTAAACCCTTTGGCGGAGACCATTCATTTCCCTCGGGTCACACGGCCCAGGCATTCTCCCTTGCCTCTGTGATTGCAGAACATTATGATGAGAGATGGATCGATATAGCCTCCTATGGGATCGCCACACTCGTTGGGCTTGCAAGGGTCGAACAGGGGGCTCATTTTCCCTCTGATGTGGTTGCAGGTGCCGTAATAGGAACTGTGGTAGGGAAGGGTATTGTTCGCTATAACAAGGAGCGTCATGCCCATGTAACCGTCACGCCGGTAGCAGATGGTCAGGCTATGGGTGTATCTCTAACGGTGGAGTTTTAGAGGGCATTTTCCTTATGCGCAAGATATCTGTTTTATTATTGCTATTAGTGATTACCGCGAGTTGTGCCATGAGTCAGGCTAACCAACTGACCCAGGAGAGGGGCTATACACTCACACATGTGAGTCCTCCCACGGCATACGGCGATATAGACCGCAAGTCTCTGCGGGAGGCTATTATGAGTAATCTTTTCTATCTTGAAAGGATAGAAAAGATTACAGAGTTTAACTATGGCGGCAGGATCGTACGCTCAGAAGAGGTGATAAGGACCCAGAAGACTCTGCTGCAGATTATTGATACCGTAGAATCTCAGGAGATGCTGGAGCTTATTATGGGCTATATGTTTGACTGGTATAAGGCATCCGGTGTTGATGGGAAGGGGACTGTGATATTCACAGGATATTATGTCCCAGAGGTAGAGGGGAGCCTCTCTCCTTCAGAAAAATACCGCTATCCCCTCTATAGACCACCCGGCGATCTTCAAAAGGATGTTGCCTGCCATACACGCAGGGAGATAGATGGGGAGAGGATTTTAGGAGGAAAAGGGCTTGAGATTGCATGGCTTTCAGATCCGGTGGAGGCATACTTTTTACATGTACAGGGAAGCGGTATGATCAGACTGCCGGATGGTTCTAAGATCGGAGTTCATTATGCCGGTAACAATGGGCATTCCTATACAAGCATAGGGAAGCTCATGATCGGACAGGGGCTTATTAAACCGGAAGAAGGGAGTCTCCAGGGGATCAAGAGATATCTCTCGGGCCATACAGACGAGATGAATACGATACTGTATCAAAATCCCCGGTATATCTTTTTTAAGATCGATAATACCCCGGCAGTGGGGAGCCTCCTGGTCCCCCTGACCCCCGGGCACTCCATTGCAACGGATCCGGCGCTATTTCCGAGGGGGGGCCTGTCTTTTATCAAGACCGTGACCCCGGTTGTTGATTCATCCGGAACAGTAACAGGGTGGAAAGATATCAGGAGGTTTGTCTTAAATCAGGATGAGGGAGGGGCGATCAAAGGTCCTGGCAGGGTAGATATATTCTGGGGCGCGGGGCCTGAGTCCGGATTTACAGCAGGTTCTCTGAAGGAGAGCGGGGAGCTCTATTTTTTGATTCAACGGTAACCTGTCA
>JAHFEQ010000044.1:0-5064 GCA_023248395.1 Nitrospirota bacterium | reverse complement strand
GGGTTGACTCATCTTCCTATTTAGCATAGCATTAACTCTTCTATGACGAATGCGAAAAGACCCATAGGGATATTTGATTCTGGTATCGGGGGGCTTACTGTCCTCAAGGAGATGATCAGGGTATTACCCGGGGAAGCCACCTTATATCTCGGGGATACCGCGCGTCTCCCCTATGGGACAAAGTCTGAAGAAACAGTTATCAAATATTCGATCGAGAATACCCGATTTTTATTGCGGCATAATATAAAACTCCTTATCGTTGCCTGTAATACCGCCTCTGCGGTCAGTCTTCCTGTTTTAAGGAAAGAATTTTCACTTCCATTGATTGGGGTGATAGAGGCAGGCGCCCGGGCGGCTGCGAAGGCTACTAAAAATGGAAAGGTGGGTATCATTGGTACGGAGACCACGATCAGGAGCAGTGCCTATACAAAGGCGATTAAGGCAATCAATCCGGATATTGATACAGTAGGTCAGCCCTGTCCCCTCTTTGTCCCCCTGGTAGAGGAGGGGTGGATCGATGATGATATTACCCTATCCATTGCCGGAAGGTACCTTGCCCCGCTCAGGAAGGCAGGGGTAGACACGTTGGTATTGGGGTGCACCCATTATCCATTATTAAAAAGGGCGATACAGCGAATCATGGGGGAGGGTGTGGTATTGATAGATTCTGCAGAGGAGACGGCCTTCGAGGTTAAGGAGGTACTGACGCATCTTGGCTTAGTTGTCCCAACAGATGGGGGCAACATCTCAGGAATGACACCCGTAAGAAAGTATTTTGTAACCGATGTCCCTCTCCGCTTTGAAGATCAGGGGAGCAGATTTCTTGGCGAGAGGATATTGAAAGTAGAAAAGGTGGAGGTGGAATAATAATATGGCAAGAATAGATGGCAGAAAAAATGATGAATTAAGGCATGTCAAGATACACAGAAATTATATAAAGTATGCGGAGGGGTCTGCTTTAATAGAGATGGGGGATACAAAGGTCATATGTACTGCCACGATAGAGGGAAAGGTTCCCCCGCATCTTAAAGATCAGAAGAAAGGGTGGGTTACTGCTGAGTATGCCATGATCCCCAGGTCTGCCTATGCAAGGATTGCAAGGGAGTCCGCGAAGGGGAAGATAGGCGGGAGGACGCATGAGATTCAGCGCCTGATCGGCAGGGCCTTACGCTCAGTAGTGGCCCTGGAGAAATTGGGTGAAAGGACGGTATGGATAGACTGCGATGTCATTCAGGCGGATGGTGGCACACGTACGGCCTCCATTACCGGTTCTTTTGTCGCACTGGTAGATGCCTTGAAGTTTGCACAAAAGAGTGGCCTTATCGAGGAGATCCCTGTCAGGGATTATCTCGCTGCTGTAAGTGTCGGGATTGTGGATGGCGAGCCTGTGATTGATTTGAACTACGCTGAAGATTCTGCAGCAGAGGTGGATATGAATATTGTGATGACAGGGAAGGGGAAGTTTGTAGAGATTCAGGGTACTGCGGAGGGGGCACCATTTTCAAAGACCCAGATGGAGGGGCTGATGGCACTGGCTAAACAGGGCATAGAAGGGCTTGTTGCCATACAGAAAAAGTTGGTTGGCGAAATAAATGTTAAAGATAGTCCTGGCCACTAAAAACAGGGGTAAGATAGAAGAGATCAGGTCTATCCTGAAAGATTCTGATATTAAAGGTGACATTGAAATATCTTCCCTCCTGGATTATCCTGGTATCCCTGAGATTGGAGAAGATGGGGCCACATTTTCTGAGAATGCCCGGAAAAAGGCCTTGACTGTTGCAGCGTATACTGGCCTGACTGCCTGTGCTGATGACTCAGGTCTTGTCGTAGATGCCCTGGATGGAGCGCCGGGCATATACTCAGCCCGGTTTGCAGGGGAAAGGGCTTCTGATTCTGAAAATATTAAAAAGCTCCTCAGATTGCTTCGTAGTATACCCTATGAAAAAAGGACTGCCAGGTTCATCTGTGTAATAGCCCTTGCAACGCCGGACGGTCATGTCAATCTGGTGGACGGGGAATGTCCCGGTATGATTGCCACAGAAGAACGAGGGGCCTCCGGATTCGGCTATGACCCTGTATTTATTGTATCTGCTTATGGGAAGACCTTTGCCGAACTCGGCAGAGAGGTCAAGAATAAGATCAGTCATCGTGCCATTGCACTGGGTAAGCTTTGTGGTCTGCTTGAGAGATGGATCTTATAAAAAGATTTATCTATAAATACATAATCCCGCTCATTGGCATGGTTATTATATACCTGCTTGGGGTAACCTATAGAAAGCAGACCGTTGGCAGGGAGTTAGAGCAGTCCCTCCTCGATAAAGATATCAGACCCATCTATGCGCTCTGGCATGGAAGGATCTTTTTTATGCCCTATCTTTACCGGTGGCAGCGGAGGCTTTATTGTCTTACGAGCCCAAGCATTGACGGAGAAATAATCGCCGGGATATTAAGGCTGTTCAGGCTAAACATCATCAGGGGGTCTTCGTACAAAGGGGGCGGCAGGGCCTTTCGGGAACTGATAAAGGTTGTGAGAGAGGGTAATTCTGCGGCGATCATTGTCGATGGCTCAAGAGGGCCGGCCTGTAAAGCGCAGGGGGGTGTAATCCACCTTGCCATGCTGGGTGGCACCCCGATCCTCCCGCTCACATTCAGTGCAGAAAAGGCCATCGTCATGAAAAGCTGGGATAGATTCATCATCCCCAGGCCATTCAGCCGCGTAGTGGCCATATACGGTGAGCCTATTTATATCCCAAGGGAGCTATCAGCAGATCAGATAGAAGAAAAGAGAATAGAGCTTGAGAAGAGGCTTAATGAAATAACTGAAAGGGCGGATCAGTACTTTAAGTAACCCATGTATTTTCTTTATAACTTCCTGCTTATATCCTTTTTGATAGTCACTTTCCCTTTCTGGATCTTCAAGATCCTTACAAAAGAGAAGCACAGAAAAGGGATTATAGAGAAGTTTGGGATAGTCCCATCCCATCTTACAAATGGTTCACCCGGTGAAGTGTGCGTCCATATACACGCAGTCTCAGTGGGTGAGGTGATGGCAGTAATCCCTTTTATCAAAGAGCTCAAAAAGAGGCATCCTGAGATAAGGCTCACCCTGTCTACTGTTACTCCTGCAGGGAATGAAGTGGCAAGAAAGCGACTTCCGGAGGCTGACCATATCCTATACTTCCCCTTCGATCTCCCCTGGGTGGTGAGGAGGGTTATCCGTATAGTCAAACCACATCTTTATGTGACTGTTGAGACAGAGCTATGGCCAAACTTCTTACGGGAGGTGAAACATTCGGGGACAAAGTCCATTTTAATCAATGGAAGGATATCACCGCGTACATTTAAAGGATACAGTCTGGTCAAACCCTTTATGAGAAGGGTCCTTGCCCATGTCGACCTCTTTTGTATGCAGAGTGATGAGGATGCAAGGCGGATCAAGGCTATAGGTGCACCGGATGATGTTGTAGTGGTTACCGGAAATATGAAATATGATCAGCGGTTTGTCGATATCAGTGGAGGTGATGTGATTAAGAAAAGAGGGGTTTTCGGGATTAATGCGGATGCAAAGGTTGTCATAGCAGGCAGTACACACAAGGGAGAAGAAGAAATTATTCTAAGATCCTATGGAGAGTGTCTTAAGGATAATGGAAAGATCAGGCTGATAATCGTCCCACGGCACATAGAAAGGGCAGGTGAAATAGAGAGCTTGGTCCGAACCTTTGGCCTTGAAGCCATTAGGAGAACAGAGCTCAATGTTTCCGAAAAGAAGGCTTCCCCATCCCATATCTCTGACCCCCGTCCCCCTGTTATCATTGTTGATACCATTGGGGAGCTTGCAACACTCTACTGCATGGCTACGGTAGTGATTATCGGTGGAAGTTTTATCCCCCATGGGGGACAGAATCCCCTTGAAGCGATCTATTACAGAAAACCTGTGGTCTTTGGGCCGCATATGTTCAACTTCCGTGAGATAACAGGTGAGATACTGGAGAATGGTGCGGGTGTGCAGGTTGAGAAGGGAGAAGAGCTTACAAAGGCTTTAAGAGAGCTTTTAAACAACCCTGATAGACAAAGAGAGATGGGTGAAGCAGGGCATCAGATCATAACAAAAAACAGGGGCGCTGTAGAACGAAACCTCGCTATAGTCGAAAAAATCCTGTCAGTGTAACTCTGCTATCAGTGCCGCTTCTAAAAGGGGCATCTTTACCATGTATTGATTCCTTACACAGGTTTATGATAGATTTTCCCCAGATCAACTCATAAGCTCAACTCATAAATACTGCATCCGCACAGTGCCCGGAATGAGGGAAGGCCGTAGAAGGTGTGAATATAAAAGACTATGTCCAGAAGGCCATCCCTGCACTCGATTCCCCTGAAGGGGTATATAATCTCTTCCGGGGTTTAGGTTATCCTGAAGGTAAAGTCCTTGATCCTTCCTATAAGAGAAAGCTATCCGAGTTCGATTTCGCTAAAGAAGAAAAAGAAAAGGTTAAAAATATCTACACCGTCTTCAACTATGACGGCAAACTCCAGATATTTCTTGTAGAGACAACCACCCTGTCAAGTCCGCTTATACGATATCTCGCAAAGCACTTTTCGGAAAGATATGAGAGATTGCTTCTCATCCTGACCTCCAATTATAAGGAATATACGGTTCTATTCCCGGAATTCGAGCGTGCGGATGTGGGGAAGCACAAGCTCAAAATAACCAGGCTTAACTTTGACAGGGATAACGCATACCATACAGACCTCCTGACCCTATCCAACCTTGCCCTTACAGGAGAAGAGGGGAATCACAGGGACATATGGCGCAGGTGGAAGGACGCCTTCAGCGTTAAGAAGGTCACTGATGAGTTCTTTGAGGATTATAAGAACGCCTTTTTTGACCTCCGGAAAAACTTTGAGGACCAGAAAATACCGGTCAAAAATGCCCATGAACTTGCTCAGCAGCTCCTCAACCGGCTCATGTTCCTCTACTTTATCTCCAAAAAGAGGTGGCTTAACGATGATCCGAAGTTTATAAGATGGTACTGGGAAAGATATAAAAAGGAGAGGAGAGACGGC
>JAHFEQ010000092.1 GCA_023248395.1 Nitrospirota bacterium | reverse complement strand
AAGGTCCCTGATCATTTTTGGCCCCCCCGGGAGTGGCAAGACTGCCATAGCACACCTCATAGCAGATCTGACCCGGGCCCAATTTATAGAGATTAATGCGGTAACCTCCGGGATCGCCGAGGACAACCACTATGATACGATCTCTGCCTTTATTAAAAGTATGCGGGGTTCTGATCCGGATGCCTCCCTCTATTGGCTGGCAAAGATGGTCTATGCCGGAGAAGATCCCCTCTTTATTGCCCGGCGTATTGTGATATGTGCATCTGAGGATGTTGGCATGGCGGACCCTGATGCCCTTTCAGTGGCTGTCTCTGCACTCCATGCGATTGAGGCTATCGGGATGCCGGAGGGGAGGATCCCCCTGGCCCAGGCTGCTGTCTATATCGCCGCGGCGCCAAAGAGTAATGCCTGTTATCTGGGGATAGAGGCTGCGATCAAAGACATAGAGGAGGGACAGGTCTTTTCTGTGCCTGATTATCTGAAGGACAGCCATTACAGGGGAGCCGAAAGGCTTGGCAGGGGGAAGGGATATAAATATCCCCATGACTTTGGTGGTTATGTAGAGCAGGCCTATATGCCAAAACCGGGCTGTTATTATAGTCCGACGGTAAACGGGTTTGAGGGGGAGGTAAAGAAAAGGCTTGAGGGGTTGAGGAAAAGGGTTAAAAACGATGGATAGAGAAGAGGTGAGGGGAAAATGGAAATGGAAACTGTAGTAATAGGTCTTATCGGATTGATCATAGGAGTGGTTGCAGGATTCATTGTAAGGACTCTTACAATGGCGGACAAGGTTAAAGAGGCGCAGGAGAAGGCAGAGAGGATTATAAAGGATGCAGAGAGAGACGTAGAAAATAGGAGGAAAGAGGTTGAGATTGAGGCCAAGGATAAGATCATTCAGGCGAAATTGGATATTGACCGGGAAACACAGGAAAAACGCATAGAGCTTACAAACTTAGAAAAGAGGCTTACACAGCGGGAGAATCATCTTGAGAGGAAGGGGGAACAGGTAGAGAGGCGGGACAATGAGTTACACCGGCGGGAGCGGGAGGTTACCGTACGTGAAAAACTGGCTACTGAGAAGGTAGAGCAGTATGACCAGGCGATAAGAACGGCGAGAGAACAGTTAGAACGTATCTCCGGGATGTCTGCTGAAGAGGCCAAGAAATACCTGATGCAGATGATGGAGGATGAGGCCAAGTTTGAAGCGGCTAAAGAGATAAAGCGGATAGAGGATGAGACAAAAAGTACCGCAGAGAAAAAGGCAAGGGAGATCATCACCCTGGCCATTCAGCGATATGCCAATGAGCATGTGGCGGAGGCAACGGTATCCGTCGTGAATCTTCCCAATGAAGAGATGAAGGGGAGGATTATCGGAAGAGAAGGACGCAACATCCGGGCGCTGGAGAGTGCCACAGGCGTTGATTTTATTGTCGATGATACCCCGGAGGCTGTTATTATTTCAGGGTTTGATCCGGTACGCCGTGAGATTGCAAGACAGATATTAGAGAAGCTTATAGCGGATGGGAGGATCCACCCCGGGCGAATTGAAGATTTAGCAGAGAAGGTAAAGAGGGATATAGAGAAGAATATGCGGGAAGATGCAGAGAAGACCTTGTTTGATCTTGGCATAAGCAATGTCCATCCTGAGATTGTTAAACTGCTTGGCCGTCTTAAGTACCGGACAAGCTATGGCCAGAATAATCTGATGCATGCACGCGAGGTGGCCTTCATATGCGGTATTATGGCCGCAGAACTCAAGCTCGATGTGGCGCTATGCAAAAGGGCCGCATTACTTCATGACATTGGTAAAGCCATGACTCATGAACATGAGGGATCACATACCTCTATCGGGATGGAGGTGGCCAAGAAGTACGGAGAGCATCCGGCAGTGATCAACGCGATAGGTTCACACCACGGAGATATTGAGCCGAACTGCGTTGAAAGCGTGCTGGTGGCTGCGGCGGATGCCCTTTCAGGGGCAAGACCCGGGGCACGGAGGGAGACCTTTGAGTCGTATATCAAGCGTCTTGAGAACCTGGAAAAGGTTGCAGCTACATTTAAAGGGGTAGAGAAGGCCTATGCCATATCGGCCGGCAGAGAGATACGTGTTATCGTAAAGCAGGGAGATGTTTCTGATGCTGAGGCATCACAAATAGCCAGGGAGATGGCCAAAAAGATCCATGATGAATTAACCTATCCGGGTACAATAAAGGTAACGGTCATCAGGGAAAGCAGATACATAGAGATGGCTAAGTAGGGTTAGGGTGAGGGGGGAGTCTGGGGGTTCCATGAGGGTACTTTTTATCGGCGATATTATTGGTGATGTTGGACGGAAGATCATCTCAAAGAATCTTGACACCCTTGTAGATGAATACCGGATAAACCTTGTTATTGCCAATGGCGAGAATGCAGCCGGAGGCTTTGGAATAACTCCCAAGATTGCAGATGACCTCTTTGAGCTTGGCATTGATGTCATCACCTCGGGCAATCATATATGGGATAAGAAAGAGATCCTCCCCTATATTGAAAAAGAGAGAAGACTCCTGAGACCTGCAAACTATCCTGAGGGGGTACAGGGATTCGGAGACGTGACCGTGTATACCGATTCAGGCGACAGGGTAGCGATATTGAATCTCATGGGCCGGGTCTTCATGGGCAACTTTGATTGTCCGTTCAGGCATTTCAAGCGCGAACTTGCACGTCTCAAGGTCGGGGCAGATGCCATTATCATAGACTTCCATGCAGAGGCCACCTCAGAGAAGCTCGCCTTTGGATGGTTTGCAGATGGGGATGTAGCTGCGGTAATCGGTACGCATACGCATGTACAGACCGCGGATGAGCAGATCCTCCCGAAAGGCACAGCCTATATTACCGATGTGGGGATGACAGGTCCGCTAAATTCAGTGATAGGCATAGAAAAAGAGATGATCATCGAGAAGTATCTGACCCTTTTGCCCAGACGTTTTGAGGTGGCAAAAAGGAATCCTGTAATCTCTGCGGTGGTTGTGGATATCGACAAAAAGGATGGCAAGGCTGTTTCCATAGAAAGGCTCCAGGTAAAAGATGGATAGTGAGACCGGTATCCCCGGGCGTCATATCCTTACCGTATCTGAACTTACCTCGCTAATAAAATCTACCCTCGAAGACTCCTTTCCTGATATATGGGTAGAAGGGGAGATCTTTAATTTCCGAGTCCCCTCCTCCGGTCACATCTACTTCACTCTGAAGGACAACACCTCTCAGATAAAGGCTGTCCTGTTCCGTTCAGCGGGCCGCGCCCTCCGGTTTGTTCCAAAGGATGGCCTTCATATCCTCTGCCGCGGCAGGATCTCTATATACGAATTCAGGGGGGAGTATCAGATCATCGTTGACTATATGGAGCCCAAAGGGATCGGAGCGCTCCTTTTGGCCTTTGAGCAGTTAAAGGAGAGGCTCTCCAAAGAGGGGCTGTTCGATGAGGCAAGAAAGAGGCCTATACCGGTCCTTCCGCAGAAGATCGGGATCGTTACATCTCCGACTGGCGCTGCTATCAGAGATATCCTAAAGGTCATCGATAGACGTTTCGCCAATGTGGAGATCATTATTGCACCTGCGACTGTACAGGGAGAGAGAGCAGCTCCGGAGATCGTCGAGGCTATCGCGGAGCTGAATCATATCGAAGAGATGGATGTCATCATCGTTGCACGCGGTGGCGGTGGGATAGAAGATCTCTGGCCCTTTAACGAAGAGATCGTGGCCCGTGCCATATACCACTCGAGGGTCCCTGTCATATCAGCCGTTGGGCATGAGGTAGATTATACGATCGCTGATTTTGTTGCAGACCTAAGGGCTCCCACACCATCTGCTGCTGCAGAGATGGTGGTCAAAAATAAAGAGGATATCCAGGGTTACATCGGGACACTCTATTCAAGGCTGGTCTATGCCAAGAGGACATTTCTGGATAAGAGAAGGGAAAGGCTCTATGCCCTCAGCAGGAGAGTTTTGAGTCCGGAAAGAGAGATCAATAGACATATCCAGAGATTAGATGAGATAGAAAACAGACTTAGCAACAGTATACAACGGATTGTAAAAGATAAAAAAAAGACACTCCAGATGGTTATTGCAAGGCTTGACAGCCTGAGCCCGCTATCCATCCTGGCCAGGGGCTACAGTATTACGCAAAAACTCCCTTCACTTGTTGTGGTAAAGTCATCGGGCGATGTCCGGAAAGGGGATAAGGTAGACATCCGGCTGCATGAAGGGAAGATCGTATGTGTGGTAGATGAGGTATCGTAAATCGTCAAAACACCCTTCCTACTCCCACAGCTCTTTAAGGGGAATGTTCAGACCGGGGAATATAGAAGGATAAAACACCTCTTCACCTGCCAGACACTCCACAAGACGGTAGGTCTCCTTATCGAGCTCAAATGCTTCAAGGGTCTGATTATCCGGGTCAATGAGCCAGAGGTGTTTAACTCCAAATTTTGCATAGCTCTTTACTTTTAGTATGCGGTCTTTTTGGATGGTTCCTGGTGAATAAATTTCAATCACCAGGTCAGGAGCACCTTGTATGTTTTTATCCGTGATTATGGAAAGGTTTTCTGTCAGAATAAAGAGGACATCAGGCTGTACTACCGTTTGCTGGCCTAACAAGACATCTATAGGGGATTCGTAAATCTTTCCAATCAGGTGTTCCTTTAAGTACCTTTTTATGAGGAATGCCAAATTCAGGGATACATTCTGGTGCTTTGGGGTAGGCGCAGGGGTCATGTACAGATTGCCCTCTATGATCTCATAGATATTATGATCATCAGGCAGATTGATGTAATCGTCATAAGTCCATCGCTTGTTTTTTTGTATTGCCTGGGCTGACATGGGAAATTCCCCTTTCTGCAGCAGAATATAACAGAGGGGAGGATTAAAGTCAAAACGCAGTATAAGTTATGTTCAATCTTTATGCCATGACATCAATTCGTTTATTTCCAAATGGATAGGCCTTTAGCATGTCTTTCAATCGTACAGGAATATGGGCAGGAAAGTTTGAAATGTGCACATGAATGCTGTTGTTGCTTTACGCTATGTTATATGATAATCAGGTCTTATGGCTGAGATGAAATTCATAGCGGATGCAATGCTTGGAAGACTCGCTAAATGGCTGCGAATCCTGGGATACGATACAGTTTATATCAGAAATATTACGGATACCGAACTTATCAGGTTATCTATTTCAGAATGCAGGATGATCCTTACAAGGGATACACGCCTAATAAAGAAAAGGGGTGTAAAGAATTATCTTTTTATTATTGATGACCAATTTGTTGCACAGTTAAAACAGATGGTATCTGAGCTTAATATCTCCTGGCCGGAAAATACTTTTTCCAGATGTATAATCTGTAATGAACGACTGTTCCCGCTCAGTAAAGATGCTGCGTGTAATATAGTACCTGAGTATGTGTGTAACACAGAGGACATTTTTGGCAGGTGTCCAGGGTGCCATAGAATATACTGGCAGGGAACGCATTATAAAGAGATGGAGAGAATATTGCGGGAGCTTTTCGGTTGAAACCAACATGAGCCATTGGCTCACAAAGAACTACTTCGATTTCAGGAGAGAACGTCGCGCTAACCGGCGCGCGCAGGTTCATCGCGCGCGTCCGCGTTGAGCAGCAGGTTAGAGGTGTGGTTGCTCAACGCCACCTAGTTCTGCGTTGGGCTCGCGCTGGCCAGTTGGGACAAGAGCTTGCGGCGCACGAGCAGTAAGAGCCCACCGACAATTAAGCCGGCAATCAGCGCGAAGATAACAGCGGGAGCAGGACGCTCGAATAACCGAATGTCTGGCAAGAAACCCGGCACGTTCGCAATGAACTGAAGAAGAAAGGTAAGGCAAAGTGCCAAGCCACCGCAGAAATATTCAGCCTTTAGTGCTCGAAGAAACTTGGCTAAGTGAGGGTTCGAGTCCCAGTAGGTTCCGGCAAGCTCGCCTATCGACTTGCGCGTAAGCAGAGCAGAGCCGACACAAAAGAATAACGCCGCAATGAAACCCACCACGACCGAAAAGAGATTGACAAAAGCTTGTGCCGACATAGGCGAGGCCTCTCTGGCGTTCAGGGCTTGATGCAGTTCTCAACAATGAAAGCACACTGTTCGCCTTTGGTAAGTAGTCCACCTGTGCGACCTTGATAATTCACCTTCTGTACCACGCCGTCTTTGAGAACGAAAGTCGCCTCGCAGTAACGTCGAGTAGCCCTGCCCGTAGCAACGGCGGTCGAAGGCGATGTCTGTGTGACGACTGCTCCACCAACGCTGTCACCACCCCCGGAAAAGGTTAAGAATTCCAAATCGTCGACGCGGTCTTGGCGCTGCGGGACGCCCGCACAGGACAAAAGATCCTTCTTCGACATGCCAACCAGCTCGCTTTGCGCGCGAGTGGCCACCTCAGCACGCTGCTGGACGGCGCAACCAGCAGTAAGAAGTGTTGCTATTGTCAGAGAACAATGAGCTTGGTCATACACACCTCTAACCAGTTATTATGTAAACGGATATTTTACAGGCTATCAAAAGGCCCTCTCTAAGTCAATAATAAATTAAGTTGATAATAAATTAAGTTGATGTATCTACCTAATTTCGTAATATTTTTTCAGGGACTAATATGCAGAATTGAATATTAGTCCCGTTGTGAAACAGCCTATTGGGAATTAGAGGGACACTTCCCATATTATTAATTTGGGAAGTGTCCCTCTAATTCCCCTAACCCCAGCCTGTTTGCAGGAGGAAGCCCACGAAGCCGGATCATAGAACGTAGCGAAATAGTTATCAGATGGAGCGCCTTGTTGGAAGAAATAA
>JAHFEQ010000091.1 GCA_023248395.1 Nitrospirota bacterium | reverse complement strand
CCGAGGCCTGAGGTATCTGAGGCCATAAAGGGGTGTGAGGCGGCAGGAATAAAGATCATCATGGTGACAGGGGATAACCCTGAGACGGCCAGGGCCGTTGGAAGGGAGATCGGGCTGTTTACGAATCCGGTCATCATAAAGGGTTCTGACCTTAAAGGGATGAATCATGAGGAGTTGCTTCGCATCCTTCAGGAGAGAGAGATCGCCTTTGCCCGCGTAACGCCTGAAGATAAGATGACCATTGTCTCTGCCTTAAAGGATTTGGGTGAAATCGTCGCGGTGACCGGGGACGGTGTCAATGATGCCCCTGCCCTGAAGAAGGCGGATATCGGAGTAGCCATGGGGCTCACCGGGACAGACGTGGCCAAGGAGGCATCTGATATCGTACTCATGGATGATAACTTTGCAACGATTGTAAAGGCCATTGAGGAGGGGCGGACCGTTTTTGAAAATATAAAAAAGTTTACGACCTATATACTGAGCAGCAACATCCCTGAGATCGTCCCTTATGTTGCGTATGTGATCTTTGGCATACCCCTTCCACTCACGATTGTCCAGATACTTGCCGTAGACCTGGGGACAGACATGCTACCCGCCCTGGCACTTGGGGCAGAGCCCCCTGAACCGGGCATCCTGAAAAGACCACCGAGGTCTGTCAAGGAGAGGCTTCTCTCCTTTCCGCTCCTTGCAAGGGCCTATCTTTTCCTCGGACCTATCGAGGCGATCGCCTCAATGGCCGGCTTTTTCTGGTTCCTTTCAATAAGCGGCTGGCAATGGGGTGAAGTCCTTTCCCCGCATGATCCTGTCTATCTCAAAGCGACGACCGTATGCCTCACCGGTATCATCGTAACCCAGATAGCCAATGTCCTTGTCTGCAGGTCAAGACGCCTCTCCATATTCTCACTGCCAATCAGTACCAACTGGCTTATCCCTTTGGGGATAGCATTCGAGATAGCCCTTCTGGTCCTGATTGTCTACACATCTTCGGGCAACACCATTGTGGGTACCGCCCCTATCCCCATGATCGCCTGGCTCTTCTTTGTCCCCTTTGCCATACTCCTGCTATGCATGGAAGAGCTACGGAAATTTATCGTCAGAAGACGCTAAGTTATCCGCACAATATTGTTTTCCGGCCTACAATTTAGTACTCTTTATGAGCCTTTTTATCCTCCCAAAATAGGAACCTTTAAATTTAGACTCTACAATATCAATAAGTTATGTGTAAGTATGATCGTGGCAAGCCTTTTGAAATAGTAATCCTCTTGTCATTCGAGGGGATCAACAAAATGAAACGGGAACGCATCATCGTCATCGGCAATGGGATGGCAGGGGTGGCTACTGTCGAGCATCTTCTGAAGAAACAACAAGACATGGCGGTTACGATATTCGGCTCTGAACAGCATGTCAATTACAACCGTATCCTCCTCTCATCAGTCCTTTCAGGGGCAACCGGGTTCGAGGATATTATTCTGAACCCTCCGGGCTGGTATGAAAGTCATGGGATAGATCTCCATCTCGGAGTCACAGTGAGCAGGATTGATATAGACGGAAAGAGGGTGTTCACAGAGAAGGGAGATAGCGACCCCTTTGACAAACTCCTTATTGCCACAGGGAGTACCCCCTTTATACCCCCGATCAAGGGCATATATACAGATGGGATTCTAACACCTGGCATCTTCACCTTCCGGAACATCGAAGATACCCAGTCTATGACGCAATGGGCCCACAAAAGCAGGAAGGCCATTGTGATTGGCGGTGGCCTGCTTGGCATAGAGGCAGCCAGCGGGCTTATCAGGCAAGGAGTTGATGTGGCAATTGTCCATCTGGTAGATCGTCTCATGGAGATGCAGGTGGATGCTGCCGCTTCAGAGACCCTGAAGAGAGAGATCACCAAACTGGGAATCCAGGTCCTCCTCGGGTATTCTGCAGAAGAGATTATCGTCCACAATGATCGTCTGGAGGGGGTTGTCTTTTCTAACGGCAAGGCCCTCGAGGCAGATATGATCGTCATTGCAACAGGTATTCGTCCCAATGTCCAATTGGCCAGAGATGCCGGACTTGCTGTAAACAGAGGGATTGTGGTGAGTGATTATATGCAGACCAGTCATCCTGATATTTACGCGGTGGGAGAGTGTATAGAGCACAGGGGAAAGGTCTACGGGACCGTTGCCCCGCTGATGGAACAGACACAGGTCGCAGCCGAGGCAATGACCGGCGGGCGTACTTCCCGGTATGAGGGCTCTGTGGTGGCGACCAAGCTAAAGGTGGCAGGGATCCCTCTGGCCTCCGTAGGCAACTTTCAAGGAGGAGTTGGATGTGAGGAGATGGTCTACAGCGATCCGGGGGTCTCCATTTACAAGAAGCTTGTCATATCCGGTGGTAGGATAATAGGGACTATTCTCTTAGGTGATCTGGATGGATACAACAGATATCAGGGATTAATCCAGAACAAGGAGGATATCTCCCTCCAGAGGAAGACTCTCCTGACAGGTCAGACCCAGACCGTGACCTCTGTTGCCTCGATCCCGGATAGCGCCACCCTCTGCGGTTGTATGGGGGTAAGCAAGGGGACCATTATCAGCGCCATCGAGGAATATGGCCTGACCAGTGTCAAGGAGGTCTCTGAAAAGACCAGGGCCTGCACCTCATGCAAGGGTTGTACACCGCTCATCGAGCAGATCCTGCAGGATGTCCTGGGCGGGGAGTATATAAAACAAGATAGACCCCCCTATCTCTGTGAATGTATACCCATGTCCTGGGAAGATATCCGGCGGGAGGTTATGACCCGTGGGTTTCAATCTGTCACCCGTATTCTTCATGCCATCGGGAATGGCACTGGATGCCCGGTCTGCAAGCCTGCCCTGAATTATATGCTGACAGAACTCTATCTGACGGCGTATGAAAAGGAGCAGGATACCCTTTTTGTCAATGACCAATTCCATGCCAATATCCAGAAGGATGATACATTCTCTGTAGTCCCCCGTATCTACGGAGGGGTCACAACCCCTGAACAGCTCAGGCAAATTGCGGATGTCGCTGAAAAGTACAGCGTCCCGATGGTGAAGATCACCGGAGGGCAGCGTATCGACCTGCTGGGGATTCCGGGTGACCTCCTCCCATCCGTATGGGCAGAGCTTGGCATGCCCTCTGGCCATGCCTACACAAAGGCGGTTAGAACCTGCAAGACCTGTGTGGGTGAGACCTTTTGCCGTTTTGGTGTCCAGGATTCTGTCACCCTGGGGATCTTGATGGAAAGGCGATACCAGGGAATTCCATGTCCCGGCAAACTCAAGATGGCGGTCTCTGGTTGTCCGAGGAACTGTGCTGAGACCATGATTAAGGATATCGGGGTCGTGGGGATTCAGACAGGATGGGAAATCTATGTCGGGGGGAATGGAGGGGTGAAGACGAGGGTCGCAGACCTTCTCGCAACCGTGGAGACCCATGAGGAGGTATTGGACATCACAGGGATCTTTATACAGTATTACAGGGAAAATGCCAGGTGGCTGGAGCGGACCAGCCATTTCATAGATCGGGTCGGTATAGACCACATCCGTGAGGTCGTTCTGGAGGATAGCCTTGGAATCACGGACCAATTAAGGAAACGGATAGAGGATGTCGTGGCTTCCTATAAAGACCCATGGGCAGAGGGTGTCTCGCTGCGCGCTACCTGACCTGTGAGAAGGGTTAGGCCTCCTATCAGACTTGAGACGAATACCACGAAAAGCCAGCCGAAGGCAAAGGTTAATGCCTTCGCCTCCGGGACCTTCACAAGAGAAAGAAAATAGACATAGGCCCCCTCTCTCAATCCCAGGCCACTGAGACTGATGGGGAGCATACTTGCAGACGTCACTAAAGGGATAACAAAGAGATAGAATTTCCATGAAATAGTGAGTCCGAGGGATATCCCTATGAGGATGTGAATTGCAATGATTAAGACCTGAAGTACCATGGATATTGCAATCGATTGAAACAGGGATGCAGGCGTCCTCCAGTAGGTTAGAGACAGAGATCCGGCCTTACCGCCTAACCTGGAGATATGGTCACCTATGAAAAAGGGGACCACAAGTCCTGCAATCATCAGAACATTGGCAGCTAATATCGCCCAGATGAATTGGTGGGGGATATCAAACCCTTCGATGAGAGAGAGGGAAAGCCCTGACATCAGGATGACCACGACAAGACCTGTCCCCCTGTCGGCAAGGACAGAGATGACAGCCTGAAGGGTCTTTTTGTTTCCTCTCGCAAGATAATAACATTTCCCCACATCTCCACCAATGACTGTAGGAAGGAACAGGCTGAAGAACATCCCGGCGAAGTAGTAGATGGTAAACTCCTTAAGCGTGTTGTGAAAATCCATCAACCTTGCGAGGAGCTTCCAACGATAGGCACACATGGCCTGACCTATCATATATAGTCCTAATGCAGCGAGAAGATACGTGATGTGCACTTGCTGGAGAAGTTGCCAAACCTCTTTCAGGTCTATCTTCTTAAAGAGATAGACCAGGAGGAGAACACTGACCAGCGTCTTTATTGCCGTGGAAATTACCTTTTTCATTTTTCGATATTGATGCTCTCTCTGATACTGTATATCGCTTTACCCTGCCCTCTCTCTTGTCAGGCGGGCCTGGGGGGGGTGATTCGATAGCAAGGCGTAGCCGTCTCTTTGATCGATAAGATAGATATCCTGATTACTTAAAAGCCCATCGATATAAGGACCCTTTGTAATGATGTAAAACATTTTTGAAGAGGTTATGGCCTCCGTTAATCTATCCTTCTGGTTTGAGCTAAGGACTATGGCCGGACGCCTTGCATAAAAGACAATGCTTGGCTTATTTAACCCGTACACAATCAGGCTCCCCTCGTTTCGCTCTAACTGCGTACCGGCTATTTTTGCATAGTCCTTTAAAGGAGACTGCAGATATCTGTCTGCCAGGGGGACTATCTGGGTCAGCAGGATATAGGTCACCAGGGTCATCATCCCTGCCATGACCCCAAAGGTTACGGTCCTCTGATGCCGCCACAGGGATAGAAGGGAAAGGAGAATCCCAAAAAATATGACGACACCCATGAGATAGATAACAGATAACCCTTCAACAGGTCCCTGAAAGAATCTCGATACCGTGCCTGAACTCGCTAAAAATATCGGGGCCAGAGCAAGTCCCATTGATACAAGCAGTCCGATGATCGTGAATGAGAGTAAAGAGAGCCTCATCCATCGATCATTCTTTGAGGCAGATGAGATATGTTCATCCCATATCGACCCAACAAGGATCGCCACGGCAGGGGAAAGGGGGAGGATGTAGCCTGGCAGCTTGGTTCGTGAGATTGAAAAAAAGATAAAGACAATCAGAAACCATAAGGCGGAAAAGAGGGTGATCGATTCCTTATGGGTAAGACGACCCCTTCGTTTCACCCCCTGGAAGGACTTGATCAGTCCATAGGGCAAAAAGACGCTCCACGGAAAAAATGCCAGGAGTATCACTGGGATAAAATAGTATAGAGGTCCACTATGTCCTGAGACAATACCTGTATAGCGGGTAATATGATGCTTGATAAAGAAGGCGTCGATGTATTCCCATCCATTTATCCAGGTCTCTGTCACATACCACGGAAGGGCCACGACCAAAAACAGAATAGCGCCGGAGAAGATATTCATCTCCCGAAGTACCTCTCTGATCTGGCCTCTGAAAAAAAGAAATAGGGTGATGATAAATGCAGGGATTACGATGCCTACGGGACCTTTGGTAAGCACAGCAAGGGCCATCGTGAGATACATCCCCCGGTACCACCGCCTTTTCCGTCCTTCCTGATCTGTGTAGCCGAGAAAGAAGCAGAAGAGGGAAGAGGTGATAAAGAAGGTCAGGGTAATATCAGTAATAGCGGCATGGGATAATACGATGACCTCCAATGATGTGGCCATGATCAGGGCACTCAAGATGCCCCACTGGTGATTCCCTGCACGGCGGACAAAATAATAGGATAACATGACCAGTCCTATCCCCAGGCTTGCTGACCAGAAGCGGGCTGCAAATTCCGTGACACCAAAGAGCCAATAGGCAGAGGAGATTAACCAGTAAAACAGAACAGGTTTATCGTAGCGGTTTGTGTAATTGTATTGTGGTGTTATCCAATCCCCTGTCTCGACCATCTCCCTGGCAGATTCCGCATAGACTGCCTCATCGACATCAAAGAGGCTCGGGGTCCCCAACTTATAAAAAAACAGAAGGATGCTCAGCGCTACGATTCCCAGGATCACACCGCGGCCTGTGATCATTCTTTTGATCTCCCCTCCCCTTTGAGTAGTGACCACCCAGCCGATCCATAGCCCAAGGACTATACCTGCAAAGACATCGGATATGAAGTGGGCATTCAGATAGATCCGTGAGAAACTGACCAGGATACTGTAGGCATAAAGTGGATACCTCATCTTTGGATAAAAGGCAGTCAAGGTCGCGGCCAGGGCAAAGGCTGATGTCGCATGACCTGAAGGGAAGGAGTCAAATCCATTCTCAAAGGAGGGGCCAAGACTAAGGCCGACCATATCCATCACCCTGGGCCTCGGCCTTCCTATAAGGTGCTTGACAGTCTGGACCAGAATGCCTGCGATGGCTATTGCATAAATACTCTTCCTTCCTGCCTCTTCCATCTGCGCATCTTTTTTTACAAAGAGTCCTGCCATCATGAGAAGGAGGCATGGTATGGCCTGTATCCAGCCCTTTCCCAGATAACTAAGCCACCCCATCGCCTCATGGAGATAAGGAGACTGAAAGTGTGAGATAACTCCCCTGACAGGGCCATCGAGCATCAGTAAAAAGACGAGAGCTGGAAACAATACTTTAGGCATCAGCCAATTATGACGATTCGTTGTCCGCATGTCAATTGCTCAATGAATGA
>JAHFEQ010000043.1 GCA_023248395.1 Nitrospirota bacterium | reverse complement strand
TTTATTTCAGGACGACGGATGTGACCGGGATAACGAAGTTGCCTGAGGGGGTGGAGATGGTGATGCCCGGGGACAATGTAACGATAGAGGCGGAGTTGATCACCCCGATTGCGATGGAGGAGGGGTTGAGGTTTGCGGTGAGGGAAGGCGGAAAGACGGTAGGGGCCGGAGTGATCAGTAAGGTGATAGAATAGGGGATACTAAGATGGCTATGGGACAGAAGATAAGGATCAGATTAAAGGGGTATGATTATAAGTTACTTGACGAGTCTGCTGCCAAGATAGTAGAGACTGTCAAGCGGTCTGGAGCCAGGGTTTCAGGGCCTATACCTCTCCCTACCAGTATCAACAAATTTACTGTGCTGAGGTCTCCTCATGTAGATAAGAAGTCGAGAGAGCAATTTGAGATCAGGACCCATAAGAGGTTGATCGATATATATGAACCTACTCCCCAGACCGCAGATGATTTAATGAAATTGGACATCTCGGCGGGGGTGGATGTGGAGATTAAGTTATAAACATGGTTAATGGATTGATAGGAATTAAGATTGGAATGACGCAAATATTTGCCGCTGACGGGAGAATTATACCGGTAACCGTGGTGGAGGCAGGACCCTGCCGCGCTGTTACGAAGAAAACAACAGCGAGAGACGGGTATGATGCTGTGCAGCTCTCTTTTAAAGAGGCAAAGGAAAAACATTTAACGAAACCTGTGCTTGGGCATTTTAAAAAGAACGGGGTTCCTCCTGCCAGGCACATGACTGAATTTAAAGGGGATGCCGGGTCTGTTACAGTGGGGCAGGAATTCTTCGTGGATATGTTTAAAGAAGGGGATATGATCGATGTGAGCGGGGCGACAAAGGGTAAGGGTTTTCAGGGAGTTGTTAAACGGCATAAGTTTGCCGGCGGTCCTGCCACCCATGGATCCATGTTTCATAGGGCTCCAGGATCTATAGGCAGCAGTGCTTATCCATCGAGGGTGAGAAAAAATAAGCGCATGCCAGGGCATATGGGTAACAAAAAAAGGACAGTTCAAAATTTAGAAATTGTGGGTGTTCGAAAAGAGGATAATCTGCTTTTCATCAGAGGTGCTGTGCCGGGAAGTAAAGGTTCATTAGTGATTGTTAAAAAGGCAGTTAAGAGTTAGGGAATTAAGGAGTGAGTGAGTTGGTGAGTTAAGGAGTTAACTCAACTGGAGAAAAAAATGTTAGAAGTGTCTGTAGTGGATATCAATAATAACAAAGTTGGCAGTATGGAACTGGATGAGAAAATATTTGGCCAGTCTGTCAATGCGGCCTTGCTTCATGAGGCAGTCTTAATGCAGCGTAATAATGCCAGACTGGGGACTCATAGTACGAAGACAAAGGGGCTTGTCAGAGGTGGAGGGAAAAAACCCTGGAAGCAGAAAGGCACGGGCAGGGCACGGGCAGGTTCATCAAGATCCCCTGTCTGGGTGGGCGGCGGCACTATTTTTGGTCCATTGCCAAGAGATTACGGCTACAGGTTACCCAAAAAGAAGGGGAGGCTTGCTCTCTATTCTGCCCTATCCTCTAAAGTTGCAGAGAATGCCCTCGTAGTGATTGACTCACTCGCCGGCAGAAGTGGAAAGACGAAAGAGGCTGCGTCAATAATGAAGATATTGAATGTAGTGAACAGCGCCCTGATCATTTGTGATGATAGGGACAGTGCCCTCTACCAGGGTGTAAGAAATCTGCCAGGTATTACCATTATGGATATCAGACAGCTTAACGTATATGACCTGTTACGGTACAGGAGTTTAGTGATCAGCAAAGAGGATGTTAAGAGATTGATGGAGGTGTGGTCATGAAACTGGACCTTCATGATGTGATTTACCACCCCCTGATCACGGAGAGGAGTAGTGACCTTCGCGAGGGTCTGAATAAAGTCGTTTTTATAGTCAGTCCTTATGCGAATAAGCATCAGATCAAACTGGCGATTGAGAAGACGCTGAAGGTAAAGGTAGCCAAGGTCAATATCATCAATGTGGAAGGCAAGAAGAAGAGGATGGGGAAATTCGAGGGGAAAAGGCCAAACAGAAAGAAGGCAATTGTTACCCTGATGAAGGGGGAGAAATTAGACATATTTGAGGGTGTATAATTTATGGGATTAAAAAGTTACAATCCAACATCTCCGTCATTAAGAGCTAAGACAACCCTGACGTTTGAGGAAGTCACAAAGACAAAACCTGAAAAGTCATTGGTTGTTGATAAAAGAAGGACCGGTGGCAGAAACAATAATGGAAGGATCACAGCGGACCACAGGGGCGGCGGACACCAACAGTTATACAGGATTATAGATTTCAGGCGTGACAAAGCAGGGATACCGGCAAAGGTGGCGGCTATTGAGTACGACCCAAACAGATCGGCAAGGATAGCATTGCTTTATTATGCCGATGGGGAAAAAAGGTATATCCTTGCGGCGGATGGCCTGAGAGTGGGGGATACCGTGAGTTCAGGACCTGAGAGTGAAATCAAAGCAGGAAATGCCCTCCCGCTGGCTAATATACCGGTGGGCACAACGATACATAATGTTGAATTGCGCCCTGGTAAAGGGGGACAGCTTGCCCGCAGTGCCGGTGGCGCGGTGCAATTGATGGCAAGAGAGGGCGATTATGCCACGATCAGAATGGGCTCCGGAGAGGTCAGGCTGGTCCATGTGAAATGTATGGCCACGATTGGCCAGGTAGGGAATTTAGATCATATCAATGTCTCTATTGGTAAGGCTGGCAAGTCGAGGTGGCTCGGCAAGAGACCTCATGTGCGGGGGGTTGCCATGAACCCTGTAGATCATCCATTGGGCGGCGGTGAAGGGAAAACCTCAGGGGGCAGACATCCCTGCACCCCATGGGGAAAGCCTACCAAGGGATACAAGACACGCAGAAACAAGTCTACTGATAAGTTTATCATTAAGCGGAGGAAATAGGGTAAATGGCTCGTTCGATTAAAAAGGGTCCCTTTGTAGATAAGCATCTGACAAAAAAGATAGAGGTCCTGAATCAGGGTGGGGAGAGAAGGATCATCAAGACGTGGTCGCGGCGATCGACGATTACACCTGAGATGATAGGGCATACCATAGCCGTGCACAATGGGAAGAAATTTATCCCTGTGTATATTACGGAGAATATGATTGGGCATAAGCTTGGAGAGTTCTCTCCAACACGGACCTTTAAGGCCCATGCAGGGACAAAGACGGAAAAGGCCACAGCCGTCAAATAGATAGTAGCCGCAGGCTTTAGCCTGCGTTTTAGGCGAAAGGTAACAGGTAAAATGGAAGCAAAGGCAATACTTAGATACGCAAGGATGACGCCAAGAAAAGGGAGGCGGGTTATTGATCTTGTGCGAGGCAAGGATGTTGGAGAGGCCCTTACCATACTCAAATTTCTGCCTCAGCATGCCTCTTTTATTATTGAAAAGGTGTTAAGATCCGCTTTAGCCAATGCCAAGCAGAAGAATATTGGGGATGTCGATGACCTGATCGTGTCACAGGCCTATGTGGACCAGGGACCGGCGCTTAAGCGATTCAAGGCAGGACCCATGGGAAGGGCGATGACAAGGAAGAAATATATGAGTCATATAACAATGGTTCTTGCGCCTAAGGGTAACAGTATCAAAGGACAGAAGTAGCAGTAAGGAGGGAGAAAATTTTGGGTCAAAAGGTTCATCCAATTGGGTTTAGATTGGGATTTACAAAATCCTGGAGTTCAAAGTGGTATGCCGAGCGTGAATACCAGGCGCTTCTGCATGAGGATATCAGGATCAGAAGGCTTGTTAAAGATAAGTTATCCCATGCCGGAGTCTCCAGGATAGAAATAGAGCGATCGGCTCAGACGGCAAAGATCAATATTTATACGGCAAGACCCGGAATTATCATAGGCAGAAAAGGGGCTGAAGTTGAAAAATTGAAAAAGGATTTGGAGATTTTTACAGGCAAACAGATCTACATCAATATCATGGAGGTCAAAAAACCGGAGATCGAGGCCCAGCTTGTAGCGGAGAACATCGCATTACAATTAGTGAAGAGGATAGCCTTCAGGAGGGCCATGAAAAAGAGCGTTGCAGCTGCATTGCGATTCGGGGCCCAGGGCATAAAGATTAAGTGCTCTGGCCGTCTTGCCGGCGCGGAAATAGCAAGATCAGAATGGTATAAGGAGGGGAGAGTACCCCTGCATACCCTGAGGGCAGACATTGATTACGGATTTTCAGAGGCCAAGACCACGTATGGTCAGATAGGAATAAAGGTCTGGATATACAAGGGTGAGATACTTCCGGTAAAGGGGGAAATAACAGGTGCTGGCACCTAAGAAGGTAAAGCATAGAAAACGTCATAAGGGTCGTACTAACGGGAAGGCTTCGCGGGGAGTAGACCTGAATTTTGGCACCTATGGGCTCAAGACGTTAGAACCAGGGCGTATCACCTCAAGGCAGATAGAGGCGGCGCGTATTGCGATTACCAGGCATGTCAAGCGCGGGGGGAGGGTATGGATACGAATATTCCCGGATAAGCCTATTACAAAAAAACCTGCAGAGACAAGGATGGGCAAGGGGAAAGGCCCTGTAGAGGCCTGGGTAGCCGTAGTGCTGCCAGGACGGGTTCTGTATGAGATGGATGGGGTGACTAAAGAGGTGGCCCAGGAGGCGTTAAGGCTGGCTGCTCATAAATTGCCTGTGGCGACTAAATTTGTGGCGAGGGGTGGATTCTAAGATGACATTTGATGAGATCAAAAATGCGACTCCGGAGGAGTTGAGTCAGCGTGAAGAAGAGCTGAGGAAAGAGTTGTTTAATCTCAGGTTTCAGAAAGTGATTAGCGGGTTAGAGAGTCCGATGCGCATCAGGCATGTTAAAAAGGAGATTGCCTGGATAAAGACTGTCGTTAACGGGAAGAAATAGGTTATTTGGAGGTTCAATTGGACGGTAAATGGCGAAAAGAATACATTGGCAAGGTGGTCAGTGATAAGATGAATAAGACGGTAGCGGTACTTGTGGAAAGCCTCTACAGGCATCCAAAGTATGGAAAAGTGGTTAAGAGGCGCACAAAGTTCATGGCCCATGATGAAGAGAAGAAGTGCCATGTTGGAGATAAGGTAAAGATTACAGAGACAAGGCCTCTGAGTAAAACAAAACATTGGACGGTTATTGGGATTTTGGAATCTACGCAGGGCGAAGCAAGGAGTCGTTAATGATTCAGCCAAGGACTATATTAGAAGTGGCAGATAATTCAGGTGCAAAGAAGGTCATGTGCATCCGGGTCATGGGGGGATCTAACAGGCGGTACGCAAGTATTGGCGATGTGATCGTGGTCAGCGTTAAAGAGGCCATTCCTGACGGAACTGCAAAGAAGGGCCAGGTTGCAAAGGCAGTGGTGGTAAGGTCTGTAGACAGTATGCGCCGGGATGATGGTTCCTATATACGATTTGATAAGAATGCCGCTGTGCTGATTAACGCACAGGGTGAACCTATTGGGACCAGGATATTTGGTCCGGTGGCAAGGGAATTGAGGTGGAAAAAATTTATGAAAATAATATCCCTTGCGCCAGAGGTGGTGTGATGAGCATGCGAATTAGAAAAAACGATATTGTTGAGGTCATTTCAGGCAGGGAGAAGGGGAAGAGGGGAAAGGTGATCAGGATCCTCTCAGGGAGTGATCATGTCAATGTGCTTGTTGAAAGACTCAATATGATAAAAAAACATATGAAGCCTTCAGCTAAGAATAAAGAAGGCGGCATATTGGAGATGGAAGGGCCTATCAATAGATCCAATGTATCTGTCGTGTGTCCCAAATGTGATAAGGTGAGCAGGACAGGCTCCAGAGTGAGTGATGATAAGAAGGTGCGTTATTGTAAGAAGTGTAATGAGGTCATCGACTAAAAAATGGGTTTATACTGTTATGACAAAAACTAAAAAAATAAAAAGCTTGCCGAGACTAAAAGAGAGATATCTGAAAGAGGTTGTCCCGGCATTAATACGTGATCTTTCCTACCAGAATCCAATGGAGGCTCCTTGTATTAAGAAGATCATCATTAATGCCGGTATCGGAGAGGCCGTACAAAATATTAAAATGCTTGACGGGGTTGTAGATGAGATGAGACAGATTGCAGGTCAGAAGCCCCTGGTTACGAATGCAAGGAAGTCAATAGCGGCCTTCAAGCTCCGTACGGGTATGCCAATAGGGTGTAAAGTAACCCTCAGGGGTGACAGGATGTACGAATTTCTTGACAGGTTGATCAGTGTTGCCCTTCCTAGGATAAGGGATTTCAGAGGGGTCAATGGAAATTCCTTCGATGGAAAAGGGAATTATACACTTGGGCTCAAGGAGCAGATCATCTTTCCTGAGATAACGTATGAATCTGTATCATTTATGCATGGCTTTGATATCACGATTGTAACAAATGCAAAGACGGACAATGAGGGGAAGACCCTGTTGAAACTCATGGGGATGCCCTTCAGGAATTAGGGGGCAAAAGGAGGAGACGTGGCTAAGAAGTCTTTAATGGCAAAGGCGAAAGTAGAGCCTAAGTTTAAGGTCAGAGGATATAATCGTTGTCCCCTGTGTGGACGATCAAGGGCCTTTCTCAGGAAGTTTCAGATGTGCCGTATATGTTTCAGGACCCTGAGCCTGAGAGGGGATATACCCGGAGTTATAAAATCAAGCTGGTAATCTAAAGGGAGTAAAAGATGTCAATGACAGATCCTATAGCAGATGCTTTAACACGGATAAGAAATGCCAGTATGCAGAGGCATCCGATGGTGAACATACCTGTATCTAAGTTAAAGGTTGATATGGTAAAAATCCTGAAAGAGAACGGATTTATCACAGACTATAAGATTGCAGGAGAGGGGATACACAAGAATATCTCTGTATACCTGAGATATACAGGCGGGGACATCCCTATTATTACAGGCATTAAGAGGGTGAGTAAGCCGGGACGACGGGTCTATGTAGGAAAGGATGAAATACCCAGGGTTGTGGGAGGTATTGGAGTGGCCATCCTGTCTACATCAAAAGGCCTGCTTACAGATAGAGAAGCCAAACGGGAAGGCAGTGGTGGAGAAGTTCTGTGCTATATATGGTGAGGTAAGAGGTTATGTCAAGGATTGGTAAGAAACCTATAGAGATCCCCAAGGGGGTAGAAGTTAATATAGACGGGAGTAGTGTATCGGTCAAGGGCCCGAAGGGGAGTCTGCAAAAGACCTTTTCTCCCGCGATTGACATCAGGAGAGATGGTGGCTCAATAGCGGTTACATCATCCCATCCCGGAAAAGATATCAGTGCCCTGCATGGTCTCACAAGAACACTTGTGAACAACATGATTGAGGGTGTGACGAAAGGCTTTGAGAAGACCTTAGAGATTAACGGTGTGGGGTATAAGGCCCTGATACAGGGTAAAAATATCGTGTTGAGTCTCGGTTTTTCCCATCAGATAACCTATCCACTGCCCGCGGGTATCGATGTCTCTCTGGATAAACAGACCGTCCTGACCCTGAAGGGTATTGACAAGGAGTTGGTGGGTCAGGTGGCATCGAAAATACGGGGCTTAAGGACGCCAGAACCTTATAAAGGGAAAGGCATCAAGTATAAAGAAGAGAGGATTGTAAAGAAGGCTGGTAAGACAGGGAAGTAATTTGAAATTAATGGGGGAGAAGAGACTTGGCTAATATAGAACCACGTGAAAAAAGGCGCAGGAGGATCAGAAAAAAGATGTTTGGCACACAGGATCGTCCCCGGCTTAGTGTGTTCAAAAGTAATAAACATATCTATGCCCAGATGATAGATGACCTGCAGGGGGTAACCCTTGTGAGCGCATCCTCCCTGGAGAAAGAGTTTAATGATAAGAGTGTTACCTGTGAGCTTTCAAAGCAGATTGGCATGCTCGTTGGGAAGAGGGCGGTTGAGCAGGGGATAACAAAAATAGTCTTTGATCGCAGCGGTTACAAATATCATGGCAATATAAAATTGTTGGCAGAAGGTATCCGGGAGAGCGGGTTAGAGTTTTGAGATTTTGAATTTAAGATGAGGAGGGGTTTTTGAGAAAGATTAATTCTGAAGAGATTGCACTGAAAGATAAGGTCGTCCATATCAATCGTGTTGCCAAGGTTGTTAAGGGCGGCAGGAGATTCAGTTTTAGTGTTCTTGTGGTTGTTGGCGATGAAAATGGTTGCATCGGATATGGTAAAGGGAAGGCCTCTGAAGTTCCGGAGGCGATACGCAAGGCAACAGAGCATGCGAAAAAGAATCTGATCAAATTCCCGCTCAGAAATTCTACGGTGCCGCATGAGGTCATGGGACGTTTCGGGGCTGAGATGATCGTTATAAAACCTGCCTCTTCAGGGACAGGAGTCATAGCCGGCGGCCCTGTCCGGGCCCTGATGGAGGTTGCAGGGGTCCATGATGTGTTGTGCAAGTCATTGGGTAGCGGGAATCCATTCAATGTAGTGAGAGCGACCGTGGAGGGATTGTTGTCACTCCGCATACCGGAGAATGTTGTTAAAGAGAGAGAAAAAAAGACAGAGGGGGTATCCGCAGAGGAAAAGGCACAATGAAGAAGCTAGTGATAACACAGATCCGGAGTGGAATAGGGACACCAGAAAAACATAGAAAGACCATCAAGGGGCTGGGTCTGAGAAAGATAGGTCAGACTGTTGTGAGAGAAGATACACCCGAGATCAGAGGCATGGTAAGGAAGATACAGTACCTTTTGAAAGTAGAAGAGGGGGAGCAATGAGACTTGATGAGTTAAAACCTGCCAAAGGGGCTAGAAAAAAGCGGAAGATCGTAGGCCGGGGGCCGGGATCTGGGCATGGTAAAACGGCCACGAAGGGACACAAAGGCCAGCTTGCCCGTTCCGGCGGGGGGAAAGGACCAGGTTTTGAAGGCGGGCAGATGCCCCTTCAGAGAAGAATGGTCAAAAGGGGTTTTAAAAATCCCTCTAAAAAGGAATATCAGGTTGTTCACCTTGATCGTATTGATAAGTATTTTAAAAAGGGAGAATCGGTTACCCCCGAGACCATGCTGGAGAAGGGGTTAATCCGTAAGTCAGCAGATGTCAAGATCTTATGCAGGGGGAGTCTCCAGAAGCCGTTATTAATCCGGGCAAATGGATTCAGTAAGAGCTCGGTAGAGAAGATCCAACAGGCAGGTGGAACGGCAGAGGTAATCTAAGTGCTGGATAGATTAGTCAACAGTATAGAGAATATCATAAAGATCGAGGAGTTAAGAAACCGGATTCTGTTTACCCTCGGTCTTTTGGCAATATACCGACTGGGAGCACATACCCCGACTCCAGGGATTAACGGGGAGGCATTGAGTCAATTCCTGAGGGAGAAGGGTGGCGCCCTCATGGGTTTTTTTGATATGTTTTCGGGTGGCGCCCTCTCAAAGCTTTCTATCTTTGCCCTGGGGATCATGCCCTATATCTCGGCATCCATTATCATCCAGCTCCTTACCGTAGTGATCCCAAGTCTTGCCGCTTTAGCCAAGGAGGGTGAAAGCGGGCGCAGGAAGATTGTTCAATATACCCGGTACGGGACGGTGATGATTAGTATTATCCAGTCGTTTGGGATGGCGATTGGACTTGAAGGGATGCAAAATGGCATGTTTGTTCAGTCTCCGGGATGGTCGTTCCGGGTGATGACAGCGCTGACCCTTACGACAGGTACGATCTTTGTGATGTGGCTGGGAGAACAGATTACGGAGAGGGGTATTGGTAATGGTATCTCAATTATAATATTTGCCGGTATTATTTCAGGGATACCCAGAGCCGTAGTCAATACAATCCGGTTGTTTAACACAGGCCAGATAAGGACCTTGATACTTATTGTCGTTGCTGTGATGGTCGTCCTTGTGATAGCCGCTGTTGTCTATATTGAAAGTGCACGGCGAAAGATCCAGGTTCAGTATGCAAAGAGGGTTGTCGGCAGAAAGGTTTATGGAGGCCAGAGCACCCACATACCGCTTAAGCTAAATACGGCAGGGGTTATTCCACCGATATTTGCATCCTCCCTCCTGGCATTTCCGGCAACGATTGCCGGTTTTATACAAGTTCCATGGGTTAATGATATATCAAAGCAATTTGCGCCAGGCTCTTTCCTGCATGTCTTTCTTTATGGAACCCTCATCATATTCTTCTGCTATTTCTATACGGCAGTCGTCTTAAATCCAGTCGATATTGCAGACAATATGAAAAAATATGGCGGATTTATTCCAGGAGTAAGGCCTGGTCAGCGCACATCAGACTATATTTATAAAGTAATGTCGAGGATAACCTTTGTTGGCGCTTTATACCTGACGGTTATTGCGATACTGCCGGAGTTGCTGATATCCTATGTGCATGTCCCCTTTTACTTTGGAGGAACGTCCCTGCTGATTGTCATTGTGGTTGCTATGGATACTTCACAGCAGATCGAGACGCATATGATCAGCAGGAATTATGAAGGGTTCTTAAAAAAAGGGCGGCTTAAGGGGACAGCGTTCTGAGAAGAGAAATGCATTTGATTATGTTAGGGGCTCCCGGTGTTGGGAAGGGGACACAGGCTAAGAAACTCTCTGAGAGTTACCAGATCCCCAGGATATCAACAGGGGATATCCTGCGTGAGGCCATGCAGACAGGGATAGCGCTTGGTTTAAAGGCCAGGTCTTATATGGACAGCGGGCAGCTTGTCCCGGATGATGTGGTGATCGGAATCGTCGAAGAGAGATTACATGGAGAAGACTGTGCCACGGGCTGGATCCTGGATGGCTTCCCGAGGACTCAGCAGCAGGCCCGTGAACTGGATAAGATATTAGAAAAACTAAAGATGTCTATTGGATATGTTCTAAACCTTGAAGTAGAAGGAGAAGAGATTATAAAACGGCTTAGCGGCCGCAGGAGCTGTGAAAAATGTCAAAGCGCCTACCATATCTTCTTTAATTTGCCTAAGAAAGACGGGGTCTGTGATTCCTGTGGCGGAAGGCTTGTCCAGAGGAGCGATGACAGGGAGGGTACGGTTCGCGAACGACTGAGAGTCTATAAGGAGAAGACAGAGCCGCTGGTGAATTACTACCTGGAGCGCGGGATATTAAAGAAAATAAATGCGGATGGTGATATTGAGCAGGTGTTCAAAAGGATAAGTTCCCATATGCAGTAATCTTCGATGATAATCCTTAAATCCCCTCAGGAGATAGAAAAGATAAGGGCATCGGGAAGAATTGTTGCTGGAGCCATAGAAGAATTAAAAACAAGGGTCCGTCCTGGTATCAGGACGAAGGAGTTAGATAAGATCGCTGAAGAATTTATTACAAAGAAGGGTGGCATCCCTGCCTTTAAGGGATACAGAGGGTATCCCAATACGTTGTGTATCTCGGTGAATGAGGAGATCGTGCACGGCATCCCGTCTGAGAGGATATTAAAAGAGGGAGATATCGTGGGGATAGACCTTGGTGTTTTGCTTGATAGTTATTACGGAGATGCCGCCGTAACACTTCCAGTCGGTCACATCAGTGACAAGGCTAAACACCTGCTTGAGACGACGGAGGTTTCGCTTTATAGAGCCATTGAAACGGCGGTTATCGGTAGAAGGGTATCCGATATATCTCATAGCATACAAAGCTGTGTGGAGAATGCAGGGTATTCCGTTGTGAGAGAATTTGTTGGACATGGTATTGGAAGGTCTCTGCACGAAGACCCACCAGTACCCAATTTCGGTGAACCGGGAAAGGGACCTCAGCTCAAAGAGGGGATGGTCTTAGCGATAGAGCCGATGGTAAATGCCGGAGGGTATGATTTAGAGGTGTTGGAGAACGGTTGGACGGCCGTAACCAGGGACAGAAGCCTCTCTGCACACTTTGAACATACCGTAGCCATTACCAGGAATGGCCCTTTAATTTTGACTATGATATAATACCAATTTATGGCAAAGGAAGAGTCGATAGAAGTACAGGGTACGATCATTGAGACATTACCGAATGCTATGTTCATGGTGGAGTTAGATAATGGCCATAAAGTACTGGCCCACATTTCCGGGAAGATGAGGATGCATTTTATAAAAATTTTGCCGGGTGATAAGGTCACGATAGAGTTGTCCCCTTATGATCTATCAAGGGGAAGGATAACATACAGATTCAAGTAACCAGGGGAATAGGGATTGATCAATGAAAGTTAGATCTTCAGTTAAAAAGATGTGTCTCAAATGTAAGATTATAAGACGGAAGGGTGTACTGCGTATTATCTGTGATAATCCACGCCATAACCAGAGGCAGGGGTAGAAATTCGGAATACGGAATTCGGTAATGTCAAAAGTTTCACGAAAAAAGGGAAGTAGAAAGATGCCAGTAGTTATAGATGCCTGGGAACAGATTAATAATAAAGATTGATTCCAGAGATGTATTAAAAGATTCCAGTGATTAATCTCTGGAATCTTCTAAAAAATCTCTGGAATTATATAAATTAGAGGGGGAGAGAAAATTGGCAAGGATAGAGGGTGTAGATTTACCGGGTAACAAAAGAATAGAGGTTGGTCTGACATACATTTATGGAATCGGGCGGAGTTCAGCACGGAAGATTTTGTCAGACACCAGAATAGATCTTAATAAAAAGGTTAAGGATCTTGCAGATGATGAGGTTGCCAAGATAAGGGAGACTATCGATAAAAACTTCTCTGTAGAAGGGGACCTCAGACGCAAAGTAGCCATGGACATAAAAAGGCTTGTAGACATAGGGAGCTATAGGGGAGTGCGGCACAGAAGGTCCCTCCCGGTACGGGGACAACGCACGAAAACGAATGCCAGGACGCGGAAGGGCCCAAGGCGTTCGATAGGTGGCAAGAAAAAGTAAAAAGGATGAGGGGGATTCATGGCTAAAAAGTCACCGAAGCGGAAGGAAAAAAAGAATATACAGATGGGGGTCGCTCATATTCAGGCATCCTTTAATAATACGGTTGTTACGATTACAGATATGAGTGGAAATGTGGTTGCATGGAGCAGTTCCGGATCGGAAGGATTTAAAGGATCCCGGAAAAGCACCCCGTTTGCCGCCCAAAGGGCTGCAGAGTCAGCGGCCAAAAAGGGGATGGAGCATGGGTTACGTCAGATTGATGTCCTGGTGAAAGGTCCCGGGGCCGGAAGAGAATCTGCAATAAGGGCCCTTCAGGCAACTGGGTTAAAGATAAATGCAATAAAAGATGTCACACCAATTCCTCATAACGGTTGCAGGCCGCCAAAGAGGAGAAGGGTATAGGAGGGAGGATTCATTGGCTAGGTATATTGGACCTGTCTGCAGGATGTGCAGAAGAGAAGGAATGAAGTTGTTTTTCAAGGGGAGCAGGTGTCTCACAGAGAAGTGCGCCTTTGATAGAAGGGGATACCCGCCAGGACAGCATGGCCAGTCGGGAAAAAAGACCAAGACAACAGACTATTATACACAACTTCGGGAGAAGCAGAAGGTAAAGCACATATACGGTCTTTTGGAGAGACAGTTTAGAGGGTACTTCCAGAAGGCGGCACAGAGGAAGGGTGTTACAGGAGAGATATTACTCCAGATGTTAGAGAGAAGATTGGATAATGTAGTCTATCGATCCGGTTTTGCGCAGTCACGTACAGAGGCACGGCAGATGGTACGGCATGGTCATTTTCAGGTGAATAGAAGGAAGGTTAATCTCCCGTCTTTCCTTGTGAGGGAGGGGGATATCATAGAGGTGCGCGAGAGCAGGCGTGAATATCTGAAAATTAAAGATGCGGTTGCTAATATTGGCAATAAGATAATTCCATCGTGGATAACGGTGGAGATGGATCATTATAGAACAAGAGTAGCAGGTCTTCCGACAAGGGGAGAGATACCATTGCCGATTAATGAACAGCTGATTGTTGAGCTCTACTCGAAGTAAGTTTTATAACTTATGAGATAATAATATAATCAGGGGGAGCTTTATGATAGTAAAGACGAAAGACTTTCAGATTCCTAAAGAGTTAGAGATAGATGATGCTACCTTAACGCAGACTTATGGAAAATTTATTGCTGAGCCATTCGAGAGAGGATTTGGTACCACCATTGGAAACTCTATCAGAAGGGTTCTGCTGTCATCGATAGTAGGTGCGGCAGTGACCTCAGTAAAGATAGAGGGGGTATTGCATGAGTTTTCTACAATCCCCGGAGTAACGGAAGATGTTACAGATATCATCCTTAATCTGAAGAACCTCAGACTGAAGGCCTATAGCGATAAGCCAAAGACCATATATATCCAAAAGAAAGGGCCTGGCATCGCAGTGGGAGGGGATATCATTCATGACGCCGATGTGGAGGTCCTGACCCCGGACCTTGTGATAGCGACGCTGGAGAAGGGCGCCAAACTGGATATAGAAATGACGGTAAAATTAGGAAGGGGTTACATTACAGCAGAAAATAATAAGGAAGATGGACTACCCATAGGGGTGATCCCTATAGACTCGATATTCTCACCTGTCCAAAGAGTAAACTTCCGGATAGAAAATGCCAGAGTCGGGAGGAAGACGGATTATGACCGCCTCGTGCTGGAGGTTTGGACAGATGGAAGTATAGCGCCTCAGGACGCAATCTCGTGTGCCTCTAAGATTTTAAGGGATCACTTAAACATATTTAACTCGTCGGAAGAGGCTGAAGAAGATGAGGAGAGTTTGGCCTTTGAATCCATTGAAGATCCGGAGATTGCAGAAAAGAGCCATGAAGAAATAAATAAGAATTTAGCCAAGAGCGTAGAGGAATTAGAGTTATCCGTGCGCTCTGCGAATTGTCTTAAGAATGCCAGGATATTTACACTCTCCGATCTTGTTCAGAAGTCTGAGACCGAGATGCTTGAGACAAAGAACTTTGGCAGAAAATCTCTCAATGAAATAAAGGTCCTGTTAGCTGGAATGGGGCTGTCCTTTGGAATGACGCTGGACAATATAAACAAAGATAGCGAAGGGTAGGCAGGAATGAGACATAAAAAGGCCGGTAAACAATTAAGCAGGGATACAAAACACAGGAGAGCGCTGTTGAGGAATCTTGTGACCGCTCTCCTTGAGCATGAAAAAATTGAGACAACCATCACGAAGGCAAAAGTGATCAAGCCGATTGCAGAAAAGATGATTACGATAGGAAAGGGAGGGGGGTTGCATGAGAAGAGGAGAGCCCTTGCCTATATAAAGAGTGAAACGGTTGTTACTAAATTATTTGAAAAAATAGCTCCCCGATTTCTTGACAGGGCCGGTGGATATATCAAGATTGTTCGCACGAGACGACGATTGGGAGATTCAGCTGAGATGGCTGTGGTTGAGCTTATTGACGCAAGCAAAAAGGAGACTAAATAAAACTCCGCATGGGCCTGTCACCGATTATACCATGTTTTATAAGTTGCAGATTTGTTAAATAAGGACTTGCCATTTTTTAAAAAATGGTTATATAAATGAACATCGGTATTCCTAAAGATCAGGATTGTTATTTAGGAAAAAGAGAGATTTTATATAATAATAAAAAAAGAAAGGAGGGTAAGATATGGGAGAAGCAACCAAAACAACTTTAAAGTTTAGACCTCTGAAAGAGAGGGTATTTGTCAGCTATGCAGAGGAGTCAGACAAGACCGCTGGTGGCATATACCTGCCTGACACTGCAAAAGAAAAACCACAGAAAGGGAAGATCGAAGCGATCGGAAGTGAAGTAAAGGATGTTAAGGTAGGCGACCTCATCCTCTTTGATAAATATTCAGGCTCAAAGATTACGATAGACGGGTCTGATTATTTAATACTGAAGGAAGAGGACATCTTAGGTATCCTTGGCAGCTAATTTTAATTTTTCAATTTGAAATTTGAAAGTTTCGAAAGGGAGGGATGTTGAATGGCAAAACAGATACTCTTTAGTAATGAGGCAAGGTCTGCGATACTGAGGGGGGTAAATCAATTAGCGGATGCTGTAAAGGCTACCCTCGGTCCGAAGGGACGTAATGCCTTACTCGATAAAAAATTTGGTGCCCCTACGATTACCAAAGACGGGGTTACCGTAGCAAAAGAGATAGAGCTTAAAGACCCCTGGGAGAATATGGGGGCTCAATTAGTAAAAGAGGTGGCGAGCAAGACCAGTGATGTGGCCGGGGATGGTACGACCACTGCCACTGTTTTGGCCCAGGCCATCTTCAGAGAGGGCGCTAAAAATGTCTCTGCAGGCGCCAACGCCATGGAGATCAAACGCGGTATCGACAAGGCCGTTGAGATTGTCATAGAAGAGATCAGGAAGATGAGCAAGCCCTGTCAGGATCGTTCTGAGATAGCCCAGATTGGCACCATCTCTGCAAACAATGATAATACCATTGGAGAGTTGATTGCCGAGGCGATGGAAAAGGTAGGGAAGGACGGAGTCATTACTGTAGAGGAGGCAAAGACCATGGCAACCTCTTTAGAGGTTGTTGAGGGGATGCAGTTTGACCGCGGGTATATATCCCCCTATTTTGTGACAGATGCCGAGAGGATGGAGGCCATTCTTGAAGATGTCTTTATACTCATCTATGAGAAAAAGGTCAATTCAATGAAAGATCTCCTCCCCATACTGGAGCAGATTGCGAAAATGGGGAAACCGCTTCTGATCATTTCAGAAGACGTAGAAGGTGAGGCGCTGGCCACCCTGGTTGTGAACAAGCTCAGAGGGACATTGAACTGCTCTGCAGTAAAGGCTCCTGGATTTGGCGACAGAAGGAAGGCCATGTTAGAGGATATCGCCACCCTTACCGGCGGACAGGTTATCTCAGAAGACCTTGGTCTTAAGTTAGAGAATGTGAAGATCTCAGATCTGGGGAGAGCCAAGCGCATCACGATTGATAAGGATAACACGACGATCGTCGAAGGTGCGGGATCCCATGATAAGATACAGGGCCGCGTGAAGCAGATCAAGGCCCAGATAGAGGAGACTACATCGGATTATGACAGAGAGAAACTACAGGAACGCTTGGCCAAACTGGTCGGCGGGGTTGCTGTCATCAATGTGGGTGCCTCGACTGAGACAGAAATGAAGGAGAAGAAGGCCAGGGTGGAAGATGCACTTCACGCCACCAAGGCTGCAGTTGAAGAAGGTATTGTTCCCGGCGGAGGTGTTGCATTACTCCGTACTCTGTCAGCCCTTGAGAAGCTTAAAATGGACGGCGACCAGCAGATCGGAGTCGTTATCATTAAGAGGGCGCTTGAAGAGCCAATCCGGCAGATTGTCAATAATGCCGGTCTGGAAGGGTCTGTGGTTGTTGAGAGGGTAAAGCTGGAGAAGGGGAGCTTTGGTTTTGATGCCGCGAAAGAGGATTATGTCGACATGTTGAAGGCTGGCATCATTGATCCAACGAAGGTGACCCGTGTCGCCCTGCTGAATGCCGCGAGCGTTTCTTCCCTGATGCTGACGACAGAGGTCATGATCACTGACCTGCCAGAGGAGAAAGAGAAGATGCCACCAATGCCAGGCGGCGGTGGCGGAATGGGTGGGATGTACTAAGAGTTGTTGTGAACTATTTAAGCCCCCCAGGTTACATAGCCTGGGGGGCTTTTTTATTTGGACCGATGTAACTGAAGCCTTACTGACCAATTGTTTTTTGTTCGGTTATTGGTTATGATTAGCCGTGCAGATGGTTTTCTACATTGCGATCTTCGGGGCGCTCGGATGCCTCTCACGTTACTACCTCCAGGGATGGGTCTATAACCTGTTTGGGAGAGGTCTGCCCTACGGGACTTTTGCAGTCAATATCTTAGGATCGTTTGTCATAGGCCTTATTATGGAGTATAGCCTGTCCAGTGAACTGATATCGCCCAATCTGCGCTCAGGCCTGACGATCGGCTTTTTAGGAGGGCTTACGACCTTTTCATCCTTTAGCTACGAAACCTTCCGGTTACTGGAGGATGGTGAGTTTTTATTTGCCTTGTTAAACATCTTTGCGAGCGTTCTGGTCTGTGTCCTCTTTACATGGAGTGGCGTAATCGCTGCAAGGTATTTGCTATGAGGAGAAGATAATGACAAAGTTTACAGGGGAAAAGGTTTTGATGCGAATATTTATCGGAGAGAGCGACAAGGCC
>JAHFEQ010000042.1 GCA_023248395.1 Nitrospirota bacterium | reverse complement strand
GCACTTTTCCCACTTGCTATTCCACCAGTCAGGCCAACTAAGAGCATATGCCTCTTTTACCATACTTTGAAGGAAAAGAAAAGTTATTGGGTAATGCCTCACTGGAAGGGGGTAGGGGTGTTGACACTATTTTCCTTTTAGAGTAACCTACAAACCATATGACGCCGGAACAGCAGGAAATATATGAGGATGGAAGGGTCCACTTTGAACAGGGCAGGTTTGATGCTGCAACACAATGCTTTCGGGAGATCGTCAGAGACAATCCCGACAGATTTGCTGATGTATATAATAAACTCGGGATTATATACCAGCGAAATGGACTCTCTGAAAAGGCCATTGCCTGTTTTGAGAAGGCCCTTAAGGTAAACCCCGCCTATACTGAAGCTGCCCTCAATTTATCGATCGTATACAATGAAGTCGGCAGGTATGAAGAGGCACACAGGATATTTAACACGGCGGTCAAGACAGTCTCTAAGAGACGCCTGATTAAAGACCTTTATATTGAAGGTAAGTTGGCAAACGAGCATGCACGTTTAGGAGACCAATATTATCAGATTGGAAGGGTCAAGGAAGCTATAGCAGAATATAAGAAGGCGGTAAAACTACGCCCCATGTTTCCAGATATCATGACGCAGCTTGGTATTGCCTATAGAGACAATGGAGACCTCGAGGCGGCTATACAGGCCTTTACAAAGGCCCTGGATATAAATCCCCGATACCTGCCAGCCTTTCTGCAATTAGGTATCATATATTATATGAAGGGATTTGTTGATATGGCTGTCGGGGAGTGGAATAAGGCCTTGGCAATAGCCCCTGAGAACAGGGATGCCAGGATATACCTGTCTTTTGTATCAAATGCCAGGCCTTGATGTGACTTCAATGCTACTTAGCGTAGATAAACTCAAGACATATTTTTATACCTCTGAGGGTGTTATACCTGCGGTTGATGACGTCAGCTTCAGGGTTGATAAGGGGACAATACTTGGAATCGTCGGTGAGTCTGGTTGTGGCAAGAGTGTCACGGCGCTAAGTATCATGAGGCTTGTCCCCCCGCCGGGCAGGATTGTCTCCGGTGAAATCTTCTTTGATGGTCATGATCTCTTAAAACTAAGTGATGATCAGATCAGAGACCTCCGGGGGGATCGCATCGCTATGGTCTTCCAGGACCCCATGACATCCTTAAATCCCGTATTCACTATAGGGAATCAGATCTCAGAAATACTTCGTGTCCATAAAGGAGATAAACGGTCTAAAGCCTTAGATAAGGCCGAGTCCTTACTCCAACGTGTCGGTATCCCTGACCCTGCAAGAAGGATAAGGGAATATCCTCATCAGTTGAGCGGCGGAATGCGGCAGCGGGTTATGATTGCCATGTCTATTGCCTGTGAACCCGCCCTGATTATCGCTGATGAACCGACTACTGCATTGGATGTTACGATTCAGGCCCAGATACTGAGGCTACTTAAAGGTTTGACAGAATCACTCAACATGGCTTTGATCCTCATTTCTCATGACTTAGGCGTGATCGCAGAAATGGCGGATACTGTAGCCATCATGTATGCAGGTAAGATCGTTGAATATGCGCCGACGAATGAACTATTTGCCAGCCCACTCCATCCCTATACGATTGGATTATTAGAATCTATCCCCAGATTTGAAGCAACCAGAGAAAAGAGGCTCAGGGCCATAAAAGGGGGGGTCCCTAAACCCTCTGAGTTGCCAGAGGGGTGTAAGTTTAACCCACGGTGTAAATACATCATTGAACGGTGCATGAAAGAGGAGCCGGGCCTTGTGGATGCAGGCGGGGGACATTTAGTGCGGTGTTGGGTGGACGTAAAAAAATTTGATCTTTAATTTTCCTATGCAAGAGACACTATTAACAGTACAGGATCTGAAAAAGTACTTTCCGGTTGAAGAAGGAATATTCGGCGGGCGGAAACGGGTCGTTCATGCGGTAGATGGCATAAGCTTTGATATCACTAAGAATGAGGTGTTAAGTCTTGTAGGTGAGAGCGGTTGTGGGAAGTCTACGACAGGACGGCTCATCTTAAAATTGATAGAACCCACAGAGGGTAAGGTACTCTTCATGGGAGAGGACCTCAGCAGGGTCAGCAGAAAACGGCTCAAGGAATTGCGCCGCGATATGCAGATCATCTTTCAGGACCCCTATGCCTCTCTGAATCCCCGCCTCACAGTAGGTGAGATCGTTGAAGAGCCCCTGATTGTGCATAAAATAGGAACGAGACAGGAGAGGCGGGAAGAAGTCTTCCGGCTTTTGCAGCGGGTGGGGCTCAATTCAGAAGTGATGCGGCGATACCCGCATGAATTTAGCGGTGGACAAAGGCAGAGGATAGGAGTAGCGCGGGCAATAGCACTGAAACCAAAACTGATTGTTGCCGATGAACCTGTATCCGCCCTTGATGTCTCCATCCAGGCACAGGTTGTCAATCTCCTTAAGGAATTACAGGAGGAGTATCATATCTCCTATCTATTCATTGCCCATGATTTGAATATCGTACGGCATATCAGTGATCGGGTGGCTGTGATGTACCTCGGCAAGATTATGGAATTTGCCCCCGTGGAAGATCTGTATAAACGTCCCCTGCATCCATACACACAGGCACTACTTTCATCGATACCGGTACCTGACCCTTCGCAAAAGGGGAGGAAGGTACTTCTTCTGGAAGGGGATATCCCAAGCCCAATATATATACCTGTGGGGTGCAGGTTTCACACCAGGTGCCCCAAAATGATCCCGAGGTGTAAAGAGGTTATTCCTCCGCTGGATGACTTTGGAGGGGGTCATGGGGCGGCATGTATCCGTGCTCAGGAATGGGCGTAATGAAATAACAATATTTCCACTTGACAAAGCGTTTTAAATCATTCATGCTGTGGTGAATTTTTAACCAATTTGGAGGATCAAGATGGGCACAAAGCTTTTTGTAGGAAACCTCTCTTATCAGGCATCTGAACAGGATGTAACAGAACTGTTTTCTCAGGCAGGCACCGTGGAGTCTGTGAAGATTATCACAGATACCTATACCGGTCAGCCCAGGGGATTTGGTTTTGTGGAAATGTCCACATCAGAAGAGGCCAAGAATGCCATTGCTACGCTCAATGGCGCCGCTTTTAAGGAGAGGAACATTACTGTCAGTGAGGCAAAACCTCGTACTGAGCGCGGAGGCGGAGGCGGAGGTAATCGAGGCGGCGGGTCTGGCAGAAGGCATTCTGGCGGAAGAGACAGGGGCAGGTAATTAAACGTTAGTCTTTATGCTGCTTCCTTCGTAAAGCAGCACCTTATCCGCAGCAGAGGCCATCAGCAGGTCATGCTGATGGTTTAAGGCAAATATACGGCAGAGGACTACCTTCACAGGGATATAATCAAAGAACTCTTTTAAATCCTCTTTGGAGACATCCCTTGTAGATGGATTATAGACATAGATCTGTCTGTCTCCCATCATCAGTGGATTAAGAGGCCTTGGATCCTGGCTTGCCATATCCACCTTAAAAGAAATATCCCTGTACCCTGTTGGTAAATGTTCCCTGATCGCATTCTGTAACTCCTCGGGGTACATGAACCGCCTTCCTTTCTCAATCTCATTGATTGAGAGTGTCCTGTCATAGGCCATCTTCCACTTAACATCTCTGCTGAGAATCCTCATCCATTCAGGATAGAGATGGCGTTTATTCGAATCCGTACCACTCCCCCATCCCCTCACGGTTTCAAGTAATGACCAGTCCGTAAGGTGAAGATATTTATCCAGTCTCTCAGCAGGGTTGTATGGAAATAATATCTTTATCGAGTCCTTAAAGATCTCTTTCAGATGAAGGTCAATAGCACGGGTGGTCCTGTGATAGTAGACATTGGTGTACATATAGAGCCTTGCGTTTAAAAACATATTCAGTGCTGACAGTCCGGCCCGGTGGAGTGTTAATCCCTTATCCGTAAGGAATGAATAATGGATAAGACGATCGATATCTACAGGCCCGATGGCCACTCCGCACATATACGAGTCCCTTAATACATAGTCCATATTGTCTACAGTGTAGATGCCGCTTAAAAGGGGTTGCAGAAACAGGAGCCACTTAGGATATTTACGGGGGGTTTTATTGGGCCCCTTGCCTATAAGGTATGCAGCATAGTCCGGTTCTATCTTCTCTCCTGCCCCGAACTCTCCATTCGGGCTTCGCCGGATATTCTTTATAATATCCCCCAGCTCACCCCTTATAATCCTCTGACCTATTGTCTCATGGGTCTCGTCATATTCATTAAGGATGTTATCATCGAAAAAATGCCCGAAGGGTCCATGACCAATGTCGTGTAATAGGGCAGATATCCGCAGCAGCTCTTCGATATAGAACTCTGAAGGGCAATCCCTGATGATACCTTTAAGGGTTGGGTATAGGTGCCTTGCAAATCTCCCAGCGATATGCATGGCACCTAAAGAATGCTGAAATCTGCTATGCTCTGCAGAGGGATAGACCCATCTTGCACTCTGAAGCTGATAAATATACCTAAGACGCTGCATCCACAGGGAGTCTATCAGGTCTTTTTCTGTCTTTTCTTTTGTCCCTTTCCTGGGAACTGTAAAGGAGATATAGCTATGGATTGGATCCGCTATAAGGGCTATCCCTTTATATAAGGCAGGTTCTGACATTCTTTATCGATGTATCAACTTTTAAAACGAATATTGTTTGCCCTGGGTCCCCAGGGAAGATCCATTACAGAAAACTCCACAAACTTATTAATCTCTGCATCCTTCCACTCCCCCTGAGATACATCCTCAGGTAGAAACATATATCTCCGTCCATCTCCCCCTTCGATAAAACCATACGACATCTCTGATATAACCTCTGAAATCTTTCCTCCCAATGCCCCTGGAATGGCTGGTGGCGGTGCCGGGCGTGTATCCGCATATTCATCAACACGTATCGCGGGAAGATTCCCTCTATAATATTTATTCATGAACGATTTAATGAACTTCATATGTTCATAGATAGAGCGGTAAGTATCCTCCGGCTTTTGGGAGAGCTTAAATCCTGACAGATGGATCAGCCTGTTATACAGATGATTGAGTTCACTACTCTCTATCTTCAGTAAGATATCAAGCGCCTCTTGCAGGGATATCCGCTCCCTCTTTACCTTTCGTTCGCACTCCTTAAACATCATCTCAAGAGACTCAAGATCCGTTATATCAGACCGCTGGATCATAGGGGCCTTCTTATGCCTAAAGGAGGGATGGTTCCACATGAGGTAACCTTTACTCAGGGTAAGGGCCTCAGAGTGACTCTTCTCATGGCTTGCAACGCCCGCCCAAAAATTATGTACCTCAGGATTTTCCTTAAACACCGTGGAAAATCTGTGATACATATTGGAGAGCCTTCGCTCTATCCCTATGGCGATGTCATAAATTTCGAGGGTATTCATGCAGCGTATTTTATCGGGTCTTCGATACCGGCCTCTCTGAATCCCTTCCTTCGCAGCAGACAACTATCACATCTGCCGCAGGCAATACCCTCCCTCGTTGGATCATAGCAACTATGTGTGATACGAAAGTCAACACCCAGTGCAACCCCCTTTTTTATTATCTCAGCCTTTGTCTTATCGATCAAGGGGGTCTTGATGGTAAACTTTCTTATCCCCTCAACCCCTGCCCGGGTGCCAAGATTGGCCGTCCTCTCAAATGCCCTGATATATTCAGGCCGGCAGTCAGGATAGCCGCTATAGTCTAACACATTTACCCCTAAAAAGATCGTCTCTGCCTCAATAACCTCTGCCCATGAGAGCGCAATAGCGAGGAAGATGGTATTTCGTGCCGGAACATAGGTGACAGGGATACCATGAGCGATATCTTTTAGAGAACGGTCTTTCGGAACTTCGATATCTGAGGTAAGGGCAGAACCGCCAATCCCCCTTAAGTCTACATGGACAATCCTGTGTTCTTTTGCATTGAAATAGGCCACTACCTGGCGTGCCTTATCAAGTTCCAGCATGTGCCTCTGCCCATAATCTATGCTTAGCGCATACAATTCATAACCTTCTGATTTGGCAATCGCCATCGTGGTCGATGAATCGATACCGCCACTTAATAAAACAATAGCCTTTTTTGACATATGATTTAACCCGTTTCCTTACCCCGGTGGCCATGTCATCTGCCTTCCACCCATCACATGGACGTGAAGGTGATAGACCATCTGGCCGCCCGCAGGATTACAGTTGATAGCTACCCTGAACCCCCGCTCTTTGATCTTCTTAATCTCGGCAACTTTATTTACGACCATGCAGAGGTGTCCCAGCATCTCTTTATGATTCCCCGTCAGATCATTCAACGTGGGAATATGTTCCCTCGGTACAATCAGGACATGGACGGGCGCCTGAGGGTTGACATCATCAAAGGCCATACAGATGTCGTCCTCATAGACGATCTTGCTCTGCAGCTCTCTTGCTATGATCTTACAAAATATGCAGTTGCTCATTTTGTCTTTCCCTCCCGTTTTTTCTTCTCAAGCCCTGAGACCCCAAAACGCTTCTCAAGTTCTTTATAGACATCCTGCGGGGTCAGTCCATGATAACCCAAAAGGACAAGGGTATGAAACCAGAGGTCGGCGGCCTCATAGATAATTTCATCCCTGTCATTATTCTTAGAGCTTATCACAAGCTCTCCTGCCTCTTCACTGATCTTTTTTAAAATCTTATCTACCCCTGAGGAATAGAGTGTACTGACATAGGATGATTCTTTGGGGTTATCCTTTCTATCGATAATGACATCATATACCTCGTTTAAGATGCCGGACAGGGAGGACTTATCCATATTAAAGGCATCTCCCCGTTCATACAGCCCTCTGTAAAAACAGGATCTATTCCCCGTATGACACGCCTCACCAACCTGCTCAACCAGTACCAGCAGCGTATCTGCATCACAATCATAGAGTATCTTTTTCACGACCTGAATGTGACCAGAGGTCTCTCCCTTCTGCCAGAGTTTCATTCGCGACCGGCTCCAGAAGTGTGTAAGACCTGTCTTTATAGTCGCCCTGAGGGACTCTTCATTCATATAGGCCATCATCAGAACTGTGAGTGTGCGGTAGTCCTGTATAATTGCAGGGACAAGACCCCGTTTATCAAATTTGACCTGTTGGATCAGTTCTTCCATTTATATTCTTACAAAAATCCCTCTGCCCTTCAGATACTTCTTGACCTCACGAATAGTATACTGCCGGAAGTGAAATATAGATGCCGCAAGCACCGCATCTGCCTTACCCGCAGCAAGGCCTTCATAGAGATGTTCCAGGGTCCCTGCCCCGCCCGATGCAATCACAGGAATAGACACAGCCTCAGATACGGCATGCGTAAGCTCTATATCATATCCATCCTTTGTCCCATCCCTATCCATGCTGGTCAACAGGATCTCTCCGGCCCCATACTCCTCCATCTTCTTTGCCCAAAGGACAGCATCAAGGCCTGTAGGCGTGCGACCGCCATGGGTATAGACCTCCCATAAAGGGGTTGTCGTCGCAGACGCTGTCCGCTTTGCATCAATAGCAGCCACAATGCACTGACTGCCAAATCGCTCTGATGCCTCACGCACAAATTCCGGATTTTGTACTGCTGCCGTGTTGATCGATACCTTGTCCGCACCCGCCTTAAGAAGGGTCCTTATATCCTCTAACGTGCGTACCCCGCCTCCGACTGTCAGGGGCATAAAGACCTTCTCTGCAGTATTTTTTACAATATCAATCAGGATAGCGCGCTTTTCATAGGATGCGGTAATATCAAGGAAGCAGATCTCGTCTGCCCCTTCGTTATTATAGAGAGCGGCTATCTCCACAGGGTCTCCGGCATCCCTTAGATTGACGAAGCTCACCCCTTTGACTACACGGCCTTCTTTTACATCTAAACATGGGATGATGCGTTTTGCTAACATTTTTTCCTTCTAACTTCTTGCTTCTAACCTCTTACCTCTAACTTCTGACCTCTGCTATTTATCACGGGTCAGGGCAATCGCCTCTCTCAGGTTTATTGCCCCTGAATAGAGGGCCTTACCCACAATAACCCCTTCTACACCGGGGTCCTTTATATCAAGCAATGCCTTGATATCCTCAAGGCCTGATATTCCTCCTGATGCAATGACAGGAATCCGTACAGTTGATGCAAGCCGTTCAATACTCTTAATATTCGGACCTGTTAATGTACCATCCCTGCTGATGTCCGTAAAGACTATGGCACTGATCCCGCTCCCCTCAAGCCTCTTTGCCATATCAATTGCATCGATATCCGTAACCTCTGTCCAACCCTTTACTGCAATCATGCCATCCGAGGCATCGAGGGATATCACGATACGTCCTTTGAAGGCCGCACTGATGTTCCGGACAAAATCGGGATCATTCGTCACTGCAGTGCCAAGGATCACTCTGGACGCACCGGCAGTCAAATAGTGTCTTGCTGACTCGATGTCTCTTATCCCCCCACCCACCTGAACATCTATCTTGAGAGAGGATATGATCTCTTCTATTACACCAGAATTAACAGGCCTTCCTGACACGGCCCCATCCAGGTCAACGATATGCAGCATCTCAGCCCCCATATCCTCCCACCTGCGGGCCACATCCAGAGGATTATGGGAATAGACCGTCTCCTTGTCCATACGGCCTTGAAAAAGTCTGACGCATCGCCCCTCTTTTATATCGATTGCCGGAATAATTATCATACTAATAAACAGGCGTCGGGTGGATTAATGGGGATTTAGGTAATGTTTTTAATACATCTTCCACACCATACCTGGCAAGCTCCTCTGCTGTCAGCCACTTCCCCTTTCTTTTAAAGAATGTAAAAATCATACCAAGATCCTCTGCCAGAGACTTCTGTGTCTCGGCATATCTGCCACTCCACAGGAGAGTGCCGTCTATTGTATTAATCAGATTGACCTCAAAGCCTATAGAAGCAGGCTTTTTCACGCCCAAGGGACCGCCCTCCCTCTCTTCATATCTCGTCACAACACCGGTAAGCACAGCCTCCGCACCTGTCTTCTCACCCATTGATTTGACCACATCGATGGGAAGAGTTCCCTGAGGCGAAAGCCTCTCCAGGGTCTCACCATCAAAAGGGATGACCGCATAGCCCGCATCCTCCAGGCCATGTAAAAACATACTCGAGATGAGTGCCACACCGTGCGGATCTACCCTGGCACTCCTGACCCCATCTTCTCCCCCATCAGGGACAAACGCAAAAGGTATCTGTGCCACCTTTGTTATCTTTACTGCATCCCAGTTAGGCGATAGTGTAGAGGATACATACTTTGCCCCGCACCCGGCATAAATAAAAGACGATAGCAGGAAAAATACAACCAGAAACCTCCTGAAATAATTCATTTTATATCCCCAAAATTTTTTAACATCCTGAGCCCTATCTCCTGACTCTTTTCCGGGTGAAACTGGCAGGCAAAGATATTCCCTCTACTCACACTCGATACGAACTCACCGCCATAATCCGAGAAGGTAGCCGTTATGCCTTTATCTGACGGATCCACATAGTAGGAGTGGACAAAATAGACAAAGGAGTTATCCGGTATGCCCTTAAGTAGCGGCACATCCATGACCCTCCTTATCTGATTCCATCCCATGTGCGGGACCTTAAATTCATGCCCTAATCTGAACCTGACCACACGGCCTTCCAGGATATTCAGCCCTTTATGACAACCAAACTCTTCACTTTCGCTAAAGAGGAGCTGGAGACCCAGGCATATACCAAGAAAAGGCCTTCCAGACTCTATGCTCTTATAGACAACATCGATCATGCCAGTACGTTCCAGGTTTTTCATACATTCAGGAAACCCGCCGACCCCCGGCAGCACCACATGCGATGCCCTTAAAACCTCTTCTGGCCGTCTTGCGATAAAGGCCTTATTCCCCACATGCTCAAAGGCCTTCTCAACGCTCCTGAGATTCCCCATTCCATAGTCAATGATGGCGATTAAACTCATGTCCACCAATTATAAGCCAAATCTCTTCCTCAGGTAAAGGGGATTAATCTATTGACAGGGGAATTAAAAAAATGCTAATAATAATGCGGATAACTTACCTAACGCGGGAATAGCTCAGTGGTAGAGCATCGCCTTGCCAAGGCGAGGGTCGCGGGTTCAAATCCCGTTTCCCGCTCCAGTAATTTCAAGGGGTTGCGTCGCCCTGGCTTTCTCATCTTTCTCCGATTGTGATAAAAATGTGATAAAGTTTTCTCCGACCTTGTCCAGCACCTCAACTCCCGGCCTCAGGCTCTCTGGATAGTGATGCGCATATCTGTTTACCATAGAGATCGTCTTCCATCTGCCGAGCCTTTGCACCGTGTAAATATCAACACCAGCATGGACCAGCCGTGTGGCAAAAGTATGCCTCAGGTCATGGAAGCGAAGACCTTTGAGCTTTGCCTTCTCGGTGGCTTTATAGAAGGCCCGGAGAAGATTCCTTGCCTCAATCCTGTTGCCGTTTCCATTGCAGAAAACATGAGCGGCTTTAATATGCCTGACCCTTGCCCTCGCCTTTAAAACCTCATGGGCTTTCGCGTTTAAAGGTAGAGTATCCTTGCCTTTATTTTTCTGCTCGAGAATGGCCATAGTCTTTCTAAAGAGATCAACCCTGCCCCACTGGAGGTCAAGGATCTCGCCCTGACGCAGTCCGGTGTTGATGGCAAAGACAATAATCTCTTTGAGCCACTCCTGGCACGCTGACAACAATGTTTTTTCTTCCTCAAAGTTCAACCATCGCTCGACCTGATTGTTCACCTTTTCTCTGGATACCCTGGTTACAGGATTCTCTTTGATCCACTCCCACTCTTTAACGGCCAGGTTGAAAGCATGGCTCATCACTGTAAGTTCCTTGTTGACAGTTGCAGGAGCAGCACCTTTTCCTCTCCGTTCCGTCTTGTATTCGCTGACCAGCTTAGGAGAAATCTTTGAAAGGGTGAAATCACCAAAGAAGTTGGTTAAATGATCCGAGACGCTTTTATCCCTGATGTGGGATTTTAAAGACTTATTCCTCTTTGAGTATTCTTTCATATATTTTTGCATCATTTCCTTAAAAGTCTTATCCTCTCCAGGCATCTTCTCAAACCATCTGCCCTCTGCGATCTCGGTCATCACCTTAAAGAATACCTTCTCAGCGATCTTCTTGTTGTCCGTCTCAGTTGACCTGCGGACATATCTGCCATTATAAGTAAAACTCATCCACCAAACCTGGCCTCTTTTATACAGTCCCATTTCAACCTCCCTTCTGAGACCTTGTCTGAGGCCTGGTTTCCCGATGGATGCATTATACTATCTGCACTTGACCCCATCAATAGCTTTCCGGACAATCGCGTTGATATCTTTGCTGTCCGGCTTCCTTCCATATATACTTCGTGCTCGATCAGACACAAGCTTTCTCTTTTTAATCCAGTCCTCTATCTCTTCCATATCAAAGCGCAGAAGGCCGTTTAATTTATGATAGGGAACGGTTCCCTTGTATACCCAGGAGTATATGGTTGCCTCCTTCACATTGAGAAACTCCGACAACTGTTTTATTCCTACAAGCTGCATTATGAAAACCCTTTTTTATTATTTCTTCTCTTTTTTCACCCTTAATGTCTTTTTGACCCCGCCGACTCCCTCATCCACCTTATCCAGAACAGGCAGCAGCTTTTCCTGGAGATACTTGCGCACTTCCTTCCCGCGAGGATCGTTGTCCATGAATTTTCTAAAATCCTCATCAGACATTCCCTGTATGTCCGTAATAATCGCCCTCAGGAACCAGCTTACCACCTCAGAGACAGAAATCCCCCTCGGAACACCCTTAAGCCCCTCATAAACATCCTCATCCACGGTAAATGATACCCTCTTTTTCATAGTATCCCTCCATGTTTAGAATAACATGACAAATATTTAGCATTATTATATAATCGTGTCAAGTATTATTATGTTTAAGTATATACTTGTTTCAGTTATGACTATATTATATCAAGTAATCAGGGGAGAGGTCTCCGGCTTGCCGGAGACCTCTCCCTCAATCGTATTTGACATATCTGGTATGTAAATTCAGGATTAAGATAAAAAAGAATGAATAGGATATTATAGCTGTGAATATTATCGATCAGCGTAAAAATATACAAGGAATATCATAAGACTTCACATACGAAGCAAGCGATTATTAATTTTGAAATATCATCTATTATCCAAGAGAAAGAGCATATATGTTTTCGTTCAGCAGCGGCCCGCTGAAACGATTTCTTGTGCATTTTACTCACCACTCTCAGCAGCTTGCCGTAAGGCCAGAAACGCCTCTTTAAGTGTCTGGCTTACAGCAGAATCTGGTTCATTTAGTACTAACTCTTGATAAGCATTAAGATATTCCAGGCGGATACGATGAAACAGATGCAAAAAGTGCCGCAGGAAGCCGACACAATCCAGAATAGCAATCTCGGTGCCGTCCATCTTTTCATAGAACGTAGCGGCGTACTCAAACACAATGGGATCTATTACATCCGTGGTGATGAATAAATAATTGTGAATCCGCATCGGCGCTTTCATTATTTTAGTCGCTGCCGAGTCAATATCATCCTTCATGACACACTTCATCTTCATTTCATAGGCTGTAACAATCGAATCATCCCCCACAAGGCAGATTTCTATATCACCCAGTGAGCCTGTTTGTAAATCAGCAGCGTTGTGCGATTTCAAGGGCAGCATGTTCTCAGCAAGACGCGTTCCTGCCGCCTTATAGGCTGCAGCTACAACAATAACAGGTAAGCGGCTTGCATTCTTGCATGCGAGGTGCTGATTTATCAGCCTAACAATGGCCTCCGAAGATAACGGCAAAGCGCCCTCAGTTCTCTCCAATGCTCCTACTAATGAAGCCATACGAGTCAGCTTCTCGTCACGCAATCGCAGCAAGACGCGCACGGTTTCAACAAACAGTACATCAGCTGCTATCCGTTGTACGGCTACATCTTCCAGTAGTTCAAGCGTCTTTTTATAAAGGTCACGCGGCCTGCCGACAAGCTCACGGTCGGTAGTCAGCGGATAGTCGATATTCCGCAGCGTTGGAGTGAGAAACGCCGTTGTCGGATTGACAGGTAAACGATGCTCGTTAATGAACTTGGTCAGGTAGCGCTCATCATAAGTACGGCCTGAAAAGCTATCAGTGCCGCCAATTTCAGTATATGGCTTGCGCGGATCGACATTGGGCTTGTCCAGCTTTCCTAGTAGGCAAGACATGAGCAAACGTACCCCGGCGCGGTTGCTCATGCAACGACATAGATAATCTACCCGTTCCCTTATGTGCGGGTCGGGGATAACAGTTGTGTTTAAAGTAGCTACAGCACGTTCATGAATGCCATTCAATATTTCTTCTGGCGTCATTCAAAGAGTCCATATTGTTTTTGTGGCTCATAGTTCGTCCATAGCACTTCCTGCCGGGTACCCTTCGTTGAATGGATGGTCTTATTCGAACCTAACGTTTTGAACCAGATCCCTGGCTTGAAAAGATCATCCATCAGGGGATGATCGTATCCAGATACTGCCACCATACCCTTGCACTCATTGACGACCTCCGCAAACTCACTATGCTGACCTTCGTCCATCTCAAATCCGTAAGCCTTGGCATCACCGCGTGTGGCGTGCAGATACGGAGGGTCGCAATAGAATAAAGTCTTGGGGCTATCGTAAAGCCGGATAACATCAACAGCGGGCCTGTTCTCAATCTGTACCCGGATTAGACGCTGTGCTATTTCATCTAGCGCTTTTACGCCACCTAGCCAACGGGAAACCACGCCGGACATACCGGCACGACTTGTATCTTTGCAGTTTGCCCAACGGCCAAGGGATGCCGTCTGAGCAAGCCCGGTGCGAGTCTGCCGGGCCTTGATGTAAAAACGCCTGGCTCGCTCAACATCGCTGATTCCTTGAGTGCTATCATAGATGGCACGGTGGTATTCCTCTCGCGAGAACGGCGTCAATGCAATGGCCCTAATCAGATTTTCGTGACAGTCACGCAAAACCCGAAAGAAGTTTACTACATCACCATCGATGTCGTTGTACGTCTCGACGGAAGACGATTCTCGATTGAGCAACACAGCCCCTGAACCGGAGAACGGCTCGCAGTAGTGATGACACGCTGGAAGGAGTGGAAGCAGCCAGTCCAAATGAGAGAATTTACCTCCATACCAGCCGAATACAATTCGGCGACGGCGGTGGCTTCGTATGTAAATAACGTTTGAATTTCCTTCCTTCATCTCTTCATTCAAGAAAATTGGTGATGCACCTCTGGTTTTTGTTGTCATTAGGCTGCCACTCCTTGCGGATAGTTTTATGACGCATAGTGTACTGAACTACATAACCAAAGACACGAACAATTTCCGCCAATGTATCATGGCTGTAAATACAAAATAATTCCAAACAAATATTATTTTCCCTTAGCCCATTCCTCTTGTCGATTAACGATTGAAATATACAATATTTTGATGACTTGTGGAAGTCTTAATCACAAGAAGGAATTCCGCAAGATTTTATCAATTTTTCATAAATTTGCCTACTCGGAAAGTCCAATATGTGCCTGCTGCACCTTCCAAGCCTTATAATTTTAAAGATTGATAATTAATTATTACGAAGAAGGAGTAACTACAAAAAATTAGTTACTGCCAAATAATCGATTATATGTGTGGGCAGACCCTTTCCAGTTTTATTATCTTAAAGGAGCGTCTAATTCTTCTAAAACCTCACTCTTGTTTACATTTCTCAAAAAGAAATAAAGTGTAGAATCAATCACCTTTAGTTTCCGTGTGCTTCTGTCATAATCGAACAAAGGTGGAATTATACTTTTCTTAATTTGTGTTGCGATGAGATTGTGCAAGAAGTAACTCATGTCTGATGGCCTCACATCATTAGGTCGATGATGGATTTTTTTAATACCTTCATGTATAGCAGATCGTTTAATGCCTGACTCAATATCTTCGAATTCCATGCTGAACAGATACTTGATGAAGTAATAACCAAGGTATAGAGGAACTTCATTTGAACTTTTAGCCTTTTGTTCAACAAAGGTTTCTATACTTCTGATGTGTCTTCCCGAGTAATCATCCAGTTTCTTTTTTTTTGCGGCAGATAGATTGTCTGATATTAATTTTTTTATTTCCTTCTGTTGCTCAAGAACTCCTGCCGCAATACATGCTTCTTTGCAAAGTTCTTGAAAAACTCCAATACTGTCAAAGGAGTTTGAAATCAAATCTTCTAAGATAATTTCAAAAGAAACTTTCAGAAGGGCACTGCCTTTAGTTGCCACCTTATTTAAATCGATAACGTTCCATGGTTCAACAGGAATCTCTATGAGACGATCCTGTAGATCACCATTAAATTGAGCGAGTCGATTTCTTTCTCTCCATATTCCGAGAATAATAAACAGAATATTTGAATCTTCAAATATGCGTAAATGGAATGCCAGTTCTCTTTGTGTACTTTCTTCTAAATAATGGAAATTTTCTAAGATTATCCGCTTTTCAAATTTAATAGCTTTCAATATTTCTGATATATCTTGAGGTAATGCAAGGTTGTATTCTATTGACTTGTACTTTGTTTCTTTCTCTGTGATGCTTTTGCCACCGCCTTCTGCGCCACCGTCACCGGTTGCCCAGAACGGGATTTTAACTTGTGCTTTTAAAGAAATTTTAGCATCTATTTCAGAAGTAGATTTTTCAATTCGCTCTTCTTTGAATTCAAGTTCTAATTGCCTAAGAATAGATTTGTAAATATCAATTGCTGCAGTTTGAGGCGAACAGTTAACCCTAATAAACTGCTTATCATTAAGATGTTTGTTGGTCAGGGCTGTTTTCCCCTGCTTCGAAGCACCAAAAACAATAATATGTTTGTTTAGCTTAAGACCTTCAATGAATTTAGCATCAACTTCATCACGCTCAATATAGGAGGCAATCTGCTCGTTCGAGACACCAAATACATCTGTTGTTTTCATATAATCTCTTTTAAACATACCAGTTAATATGTAACTTACGAAACATTACCAGACAGTAACATTATTTGCAAATTAAGCCTCTGATTTCCAATTAAGAGCTCTTGTCAGCTATGGAGTTCCTTTCTTTTTACCCAAAAAGCTTTATCTGGTTTTATGACTAGAACGTCAATAGGGCCTCCAACTGTTTTGGGGCGAGGCTGAAATCGTATTGCATCGCTGGTGGAGCGAATAGCAAAAATGCAAAAGTCTATTGCGTCTTGAAGTGTGAAGAATTGGAAGGGTATTTGAAAGTGGGGCAAGGGTTGCTCGAGTTTGCCATCTGGAGTTAGTAAGCCAACTGGTTGTAACAAGCGACTGCATATATCTGCTTCCCCACCCCATAAACTCCCCTGTTGTCCAGGAGGATTTAAGCGTTTAACTTTGTTTTGTGCGACCCAAGCATGCCAAACTTGTTGCTCTCTCTGCCCCCCATCAGTATATTTGTAACCAGCAACATAGAATTGAGTATCTAATGTGTTCGATATTTTTTTGAAATAATCAAGAATTTTTTGAGGAACTTCGTCAATCTGGCTGTTAGCATCTGACAATTGCTCACTAATGAATGATTCGATATATCCCCCAATAGGGACGCCATTAATATCGGCAGCACCATATGTTGAGATCCCGATATTATTTGGAGCCAAAAATGTTTTATAATTGGAATCAGACTGACCAACAGCAATTTGAACAACTGTTTTATCATTGGATTGTTGCTGAGTATTTAGAGTGAGCCTGCTGTCACTCGCCATTACTATACCTTCACGAACGTACATTGTGATAATAAAAGACATGAGAACCTCCTAGTCTTTCTAAAATTCAAATGTTTTTGACATGATAATTTACTAACGTCTTGCCGCTAACCTGCGAGCACAAAGCGATTCAGGGTTAGCAGCTTGTTAGAATTCTATCTCTCTAATCCGCAGGTGTTGCTCCATATCGGTTGGGATGTAGCTCCAATTTCCATCCCATGCAACCTCAAAGACCTGGTACCGCTTAGAAGAGAAGTTCGAGCCGCGGACCTCAAGCTGGTATCTTAGTGCTTCTCCCCTGCCAACCGTCCCTTGGAAGTTGTGTGAATACGAGTATAGCACTGGGACGAACTTATCCGCCCCTTCAATCAGGTGACCGAAATCTAGCACCTGCTCCTTCGTGAGTGTCACGGTCGGCGGAGTTATTTCGGCAGGAGCCCATACGTACTGCAAAGGGACATGCATTTGGACTGGATGAAACATCCCGTCTGGCCCTCGTCTAGAGAGCCCCCTAAGGAAAACGCTGCAATTCTCAACAGGAAGCCACGGACGCTTGTTGACCACCTTCAGGTGGAAGTAGAGCACCCTATTCCCTTGTCCTTGCGGCTGGTCGACTCGTCGAAGTTCCGTGGGGTCACCGGATAGATTGTGTGGCTCGATAACTAACATTGGGGGCGCGAGGACAGATCGAATCCTCGCTCCCCATATCGCGAGAATTGCCACCGCCAAGGTGCCAACGGCGACCAGGGCATTGATAAGCGTATCCATATAGATAGGCCCCTGATTCTAATCCTGACTATTAATAGATTGATCCGTATAATCTACGGAACATCTTTTTTCCCGATCCCAATAATACGCCGTCGACACGGAGTTTACAATCCCCCATAATAATTTCAATCTCAGCAACTTGGGTCTATTACACCTTGCTATCGTGGCGTTTTACGCCGGTCAGCATAATATCTCCCGCTTTCTGCTCGAAATCTACAACGACGAGGAAGGTTCCCAATTATTCACCATAAGGAAGAACTCAACTTTAAAATAAAATTGAAAGGTCAAATATCAGATTTGAATATTTAATATGCAGGTTTAATCGTAGCGTAATAAATAAAGTAGAACAACAATCAATCCCGTCATCCATCACAATGATGCTCTTCATAATTTCCCTGATCACTTCTCTAATATGAACCATTAAATCACCGTAAGCCAACAAGTTTGGTGAGCTGCCACTCTTCTATCATAAACGTTTAATTCCTGTCAACGTCAATTTGCATCATTCATCCATTGATTCCCTGCCATCGTTTCCACTGAGGCATTCTGCGCTGTTTTCGCCTCCATCATCTTAATGCCGCTCCCCGTAAAAAGGTGCTGGTTATCCTCCTTGCGGAACGAGGAGAGCAAGGGGAATGCCAGTTTGAACCCCGCAACTGTCATTTCCCTTGCTCTCCTCATCATTGA
>JAHFEQ010000041.1:4601-18557 GCA_023248395.1 Nitrospirota bacterium | reverse complement strand
CCTTTTTGAGTATTCCAATCCTGGCTAACATCCTGGCATGGGCCATACTCCCTTCGATGTCATAGGTGTAAAGACGCCTGTCAAAGGATATCGATTCTGTAAACTCTTCGATACCCCTCTCAGTTGGTCTTGAAAATCTTCCTCCCCATAGCTTGTTTCTGGTCATTGATAATTCCCGTGGATCCTTCTTACTTCCTGCCAGGATCGCAGGTTAAAGCCTGCGATCTACTTCGTGCCTCTCCCCGCCTGCATCTTCAGCCGCAATGCATTTATCTTTATAAAACCCCCTGCGTCCTTTGGATTGAACGACTCCCCCTTCTCAAAGGTCACTATCTCTGGCCTGTATAATGAAACCGGAGATCTCCGGCCTGCTACCATACAATTTCCCTTATATAATTTCAACCGTGCGGTGCCTGTAATGTTCTCCTGAGAGGAGTCTATCGCAGACTGGATCATCCTCATCTCAGGAGAGAACCAGTAGCCATAGTAGACGAGTTCTGCATACCGGGGTATCAGGGAGTCCCGTAAGTGCATCACCTCACGGTCCATGGTAATGGATTCAACGGCACGGTGCGCCACATGGAGGATAGTACCACCCGGTGTCTCATAGACCCCTCTCGACTTCATGCCAATATATCTATTCTCCACCACATCGACCCTCCCTATGCCATTGGTCCCGCCAATCTTGTTTAACTCTGCTAAGAGTGATGCTGGAGATAACCGGCGACCATTTATTCCCACAGGAATTCCCTTTTCAAACTCAATTTCTAAATAGAGTGGCTCATCCGGGGCTGCCTCGGGCGAGACGGTGAGTGCAAACATATCCTCCGGATAGGCCGCCCAGGGGTCTTCAAGGAGTCCCCCCTCGTAGCTGACATGAAAGAGATTCGCATCGCAACTGTATGGCTTCTCTTTTGTCACGGGTACGGGAATGCCATGCCTCCCTGCATATTCTATCAGCTCACTCCTTGAGTCAAATTCCCACTCCCTCCAGGGGGCTATGACCTGTAATGCCGGGTCGAGGGCCATATAGGTAAACTCAAATCTTACCTGGTCATTCCCCTTGCCCGTGGCCCCATGGGCCACTGCATCAGCGCCTTCACTCCTTGCTGCCGCTACCTGTTTTTTTGCAATGAGAGGCCTGGCAAGAGAGGTGCCCATAAGGTACGTGCCTTCATAGACTGCATTGGCCTTTATCGCAGGGAATATGTAATCCCGGACGAACTCCTCCCGCACATCCTCTACAATGGCCTTACTTGCCCCTGTCTTTATAGCCTTTTCTTTTATGGCGATCAGGTCCTCATTCTGGCCCAGGTCCGCAATAAAGGCGATCACCTCACATCCGTACCTCTCGATGAGCCACCTGATGATGACAGATGTATCCAGCCCGCCTGAATAGGCAAGCACTATCTTTCTGATCTCCCTAGCCATTTCTTTCCTTTCTGTATAGCTTATAAATCAAAAGCTGATGGACTCGTAAAAAGTCGAAAAGGTCGTCATTCCTGCGCAAGCAGGAATCCAGTATTAGACTATCACTCTGGATTCCCGCTTGCGCAGGAATGACATTTTCATTGTCCTTTGTGTCTCTCTGAGACATGTATTTTTCATTTTTTATCTTTAATTTTTTATTCTCTTTGTTTTTACTTCAGTAACATTTCCAGCAATGCCTTCTGCATGTGCAGTCTGTTTTCCGCCTGATCAAATATCACCGACTGGGGAGATTCCACCATCTCTTCTGTAATCTCTTCTCCCCGGTGCGCAGGGAGACAATGCATGATGATCGCGTCGTCCTTTGCCCGGCCCATTAGCTCCCGATTTATCTGGTATCCCCGGAAGATGCCCTTTCGATTTTCCTCTTCTCCCTCCTGTCCCATGCTGGTCCATACATCAGTATACACAACGTCAGCATCCCTGACGGCATCGTGAGGTTCCTGCAATATCTCTACTATGGCCCCTGTCTCCTTTGCCAATCGCCGCCCCTTATCTGCGATAGCCTTGTCAGGTTCGTATCCCTTTGGAGACGCGAGCCGTATCTCCATACCCATGGCAGCAGCCCCCTCTATCAGGGAATGTGCGACATTGTTTCCGTCACCGACATAGGCGATCCTGATACCACGGAGTCTTCCTTTCTTTTCCATGATAGTCAACATATCAGAGACAACCTGACAGGGGTGATGCCTGTCTGTAAGGCCATTGATCACAGGGATATTGGAGTATTGCGCCCACTCTTCAATCTTGTGATGACTGTACGTGCGTATCACGATGGCATCAAGATATCTTGAGAAGACCTGCGCGGTATCTCCAATCTCTTCCCCTCTCCCCATCTGGATCTGGTTAGGGGAGAGGTATATGGAATGTCCGCCTGACTGGATGATGGCTACTTCAAAGGATATACGCGTCCTCGTCGATTGTTTCTCAAATAAAAGACCAAGTGTCCTCCCTTTCAGGGCAGGGTGCTCAATCCGATTCTTCTGCATCGACTTGAGTTCTTTAGCCCTGATGAGTAAAGAATCGATCTCTTTTGTGGTAAAGTCACAAATCGTCAAGAAATCCCTTTTCATCTATTAGTTCTCAATACTCGGGAAGATTTCAGACAGGGTATCTATCAGAGTGTCGATATCTATCTGATTGATGTCTAATGGAGGGAGAAACCTCAATATTCTTTCCATGGTGCAGTTGATCACAACCCCTTTTTCAAGACACTTATTGACAATATCTTCGCCTTTTATGTTCAGTTCCATTCCTATCAGCAAGCCTTTCCCCCGTATATTCTTTATGAGATGAGGATACCTCCCTTTAAGTTTACTCAACTCTTCTATAAAATATTTTCCCATCCTGCTGCAGTTATCCAAAATGTTCTCATCTTCTGTAAGCGTCTTTAAGACCTCTACAGCAGCCGAACATACCAGGGGTGTGCCGCCGAAGGTAGAGGCATGAGAGCCGGGCGTGAAGGACTGAGCAATAGAATTCTTCGCCAGCATCGCCCCTATCGGAAGGCCGTTCCCCAGTCCCTTGGCCAGCGTCATGATATCCGGTTCTGAGCCGGAGTGCTGATAGGCAAAGAGTTTTCCAGTCCTTCCAATCCCTGTCTGTACCTCATCCAGGACAAGAAGTATCCCATGATCATCGCATATCTTCCTCAGGTGCCTCAGATAGTCTTCATCCGGGATATTCACTCCCCCTTCGCCCTGGATGGGTTCCACCATGATCGCAGCGGTTTTATCTGTGATCGCCTTCTCTACGGCACCGGCGTCATTGAACGGGACATAGGAGAAACCCGGGACGAGGGGCTCAAATCCTTTGTGAAATTTCTCCTGTCCTGTTGCACTGATCGTAGCCAGCGTCCTTCCATGAAAAGAATTATAGGCAGTAATGATTTCATGACAGTTACTCCCCTTGTCCCTGAAATATTTCCTCACAAGCTTGATGGCGGCCTCATTGGCCTCAGCCCCGCTGTTACAGAAAAACACCTTGTCTGCAAAGGAATTTTCTACAAGGAGTCTGGCCAGTTTAATCTGAGGCTCCGTATAGAACAGGTTAGAGGTATGCACAAGCCTCTGTGCCTGCTTCTGAAAGGCCACCGTAACCCTCGGATTACAGTGGCCGAGGTTATTAACCGCAAGGCCGCTGACAAAGTCTAAATACTCTGTGCCTTCGCTGTCATAAATACGGTTTCCTCGTCCTTTAACGATAAGCAGAGGGAACCTTTTATAGGTATTCATGATATATTTTTTTGATTCTTCTAAAATATCGTGTGTGCTCATTCAATATTCCCGCTCATTAGAGGAATAGTCTTAACATAAATACAGCGAAAAATCAATGAAAAAGATAATAGGGGGGAGAAAAAATCAGTATGGAAAGGTAGCTCACTTTCAGGTAGAATGAAGTAAAAGGAGTTGACGCTATGAAATATTCAATTGCTGTCCTGATGGCAATCCTCTGCATGATAGTAAATTCTCTGGCCGCCGGATCTAATGATGACAGGGTTGCTGTACCCCTGAAGCAGGGGGTCTTTCTCGTTGCTACTCCTGAACTGGAGGACCCTAATTTTATTCACACTGTAATCTTACTGGTCTCATACGGGAAAGAGGGGGCCTTGGGTTTGGTTATCAACAGGCCTTCCGGCATTGATCTAAAAAAGATTTTTCCTTATATAGAGGGTATTGAAGAGGGGGCATTCCCTATCTACTTAGGGGGGCCTGTAGAGCGGGCTAACATGTCCATGCTTTTTACGTCGGATGCCCTGCCAAAGGGGGCGCAGAAGGTTTTTGACAATCTCTACTTTACTTATGATAAGGCTGTAATAGTTCCAGTACTGCAGCATCGAAATCTGGACATCAGAGTCCGGGTTTATGCCGGTGTTGCCGGCTGGGCGCATGGCCAGCTCGAGCAGGAGATCATGCATGGGATGTGGACGACCCTAAAAGCCAATCAGGAGACCGTCTTCACTGAGAACCCATTTAAGATCTGGCCTTCGATCTTCAGGATACCCACAGAGGATAACCTGGTTTAACCCCACCCTCCACTGAAGGGTTACTATCTATTCTGCTTTTTTCTTGACAAGGGTCCTGCTTAGCTTGTAATATTTTGTTATCTTTTTCCTATAAATCCCCACCAGGGTTTCATTGGAACATTTTTATAGATGAATCCCATCCCTTTATAAATCTATTTCTTCAAGGTAACAAAGCAAGATTCTTCGGTTTACGCCTCAGAATGACAATTAGCGGACAACCGCTTACTGCAGTGTTTTCCATTTCCAGGGGGTCCTCTCATGCAAAGACCGCTTATTCCTTTGGTTGTTTCTTACATCTACGGCATCGTTGCTGCGGAGTTGTTCAGATATTTTCCGGTGATGGTGGTTTTGGTTTCCATAGCAATCTCCCTTACCCTGACCCTCTCCCCTAAGGGGAGAGGGGGGAGGGAGGGGCGGCCACAGTGGAGCCTTCTAAGCATAGTAATCATAGCCGCAATTACTGGTTTCTTCTACATGCTGTACGACAGCAGGGTGCCTCAGGATGATATCTCCTTTTACGCAACAGGTGAAAAGATGACAATCATCGGCATGTTGGACGAGCCGGCAAAATATGCATCCCAAAAAGTAGTGGCCCATCTCCGTGCCATGAAGATTATAAAAGGGGAAAGGGAGTTAGATGTGAGTGGAAGAGTGAGGGTGAGCATTTATGACCCTGAGGTGGTATTGAGCTATGGAGACATCATCAAACTTACCGGCAGACTCAAGAGGATCCGTGGCTTTAAGAATCCCGGCCTGTTTGACTATGCAAGATATATTGCGCGTGAAGGGATAAGGGCAAGTGTTGGTGTTGGAAAGAAAGAGAATATTTCAAAGGCAGGGACAGGTGGCAGCCACTTACTAAGACGGATATATAGGTGGCGGGAGGAGATAAGGCTTGCGATTGTGAGAGGGCTTTCAGGCCCCTCATCTACGATACTTCAGGCTATGGTCATCGGTGCAACAGGTGACCTGACCCCTGAAGTGAGGGATAAATTTACAGCAGCAGGTATTACGCACATCCTTTCCATATCCGGGTCTCATTTAGGGTTTGTCACCTTCCTGGCCTTTTTCATCATCAGATATACTCTGGTATACCTTCCATGCAGGATACTTCTTAAACTTTCGCTCTATATGATCCCCTCAAAGATGGCAGCCCTCAGCACATTTCCTCTTATAATCTTCTATACCCTGATTTCCGGTGGAGAGATCGCTACGGTGCGTTCCCTTATTATGGCCGTGGTCTATCTGACAGCCATCTTAATCGAGAGGGAAGATGATGCTATAAATACCCTGGTTGTGGCAGTCCTGCTGGTACTCCTGTGGAATCCGCAAGCGCTGTTTGATATCTCCTTTCAACTCTCTTATACAGCGGTCCTTTCAATGATCATCGTTACGAATCGATTTGACGGGGACAAATTTCAAATCTGTTCCCAAAAAGAAGAGGAATCAGGATGGGGAAAACGATACTGGAAAAGATTTATCTTCTTTGTGCTCCTGACCCTGGGCGCAACCATCTCCACAGCCCCCATCGTGGCCCACTACTACAATCAGTTCACATGGGTAGGGTTGATATCCAATCTGGTCATAGTCCCCTTTGTCGGTTTTGCTGTTCTGCCTGTTGGTCTGTTTACATGCCTGCTTGCCCTGATTTCCCACGCTCAGGTGATACCGCTTGCATGGTTGAATGACCTGCTGTTGAGCGGGTTGTACAGGTTGGTAGAGTTCTTTGCCCAATTTCCATTATCGGTAATATACCTCCCTTCGCCACGACCTCTTCTGATCTTTTCTATAGGCCTGTTCTCCCTGTCGTTATTCTTCCTGAGAGCCCGATGGGCAAAGATATCCCTGTGCCTTTCCATTTCCCTGCTGATCCTTTCTCCCGGTTGTAATCCCCTGATTAAGGATAAAAAGGGGGTGATGCGCATTACCTTCTTAGATGTAGGCCAGGGGGATTCGGCCCTGATAGAATTTCCGGATAAAAGGGTTATGCTTATTGACGGCGGCGGGACATTCAGCGAGACCTTTGACATGGGCCGCTCTGTGGTGGCTCCTTACCTGTGGAACAGAGGGATAAGAAAGGTCGATTTTGTAGTGTCTACACATCCCCAGTTAGATCATGTCGAGGGTCTTATCTATACTGTGGATAAATTTACCATCGGCGAAGTCTGGACCAGTGGGAGAAGGGGGGCAGCAGCCCGTGCATTTGACAGTATGGTTCAGGAGAGAGGAATAAGGGAGGTGATTATCCATAGAGATACGGGGGAGAGGCGAATAGGGGGATGCAGGGTAAACTTTGTCAGTCCTCCTGAAGATATAAAAGGGAATGGGTACAACATTAATGATCTTTCCATTGTCATGAGGCTTATCTGCGAAGACGTCACCTTCCTTTTTACCGGTGATATTGAGTCAAAGATGATGAGGGAGATTGCGGCAAGGGGTGGTCCTCTTGAGAGCACCGTGATCAAGGTTCCGCATCACGGGGCCAGGGGTTCTGTGGAGGAGAGTTTCATCTCAGCAGTAAAGCCGGGGATAGCGGTGATATCTGCTGGTTACCAGAACTTATACCACCATCCTTCACCTGAGACAATCACTGCCTACGAGAGAATAGGGGCCGCCGTATATAGAACAGATATCGATGGGGCCGTGATCGTAGAGAGGAAAGATGGGAGACTGAGGGTGAGGACCTATGAGGACATGGCCTTGAAGAAGGTGGAGTTTGAGAATCTCAGAACAGGATTTACAACAGAGCTATCAAATCTACAGAAGATATGGGGAGATTGAGTCATGGGAACTAACAAAAAGATAGGGGAGTTGCTGGTAGAGGAAGGGATCATTGGGGAAGATGTGGCAAAGAGGGCGCTTTATGAGCAAAAGCTGACAGGGGTGAGATTTGGCGCTCTCCTTGTGAGTAATAATCTGATATCTGAGAACGATGTTGCCAGGGCATTATCAAGGCAGTACGGGCTTGAATATGTGGATATAAACAAAATCTCCATTATGCCTGAGGCCCTGTTATCGATACCTGAAGATATGGCAAGAAGACATCTGATATTGCCCGTTCATATAGAAAATAAGACCCTCACTGTTGTTATTTCAGACCCTTTGAATGTGGATGTTATTCAGGAGGTTGAGTTCTGCAGTAGTATGAAGGTGCATACGATGTTAGGGGCAAAGGGGGCGATCCTGGCGGCTATCAAGTACCATTACAGGTTTCATGAGTCATTAGAACATATAACCGGGGTACTTCCTTCTCTGGTTACTGTCTCAGATGTTGATAAAGGGGAGATCTCTGCGCCTATTATAAAACTGGTCAATCTGCTGCTCTCAGAGGCTGTAGAGAGCAGGGCCAGTGATATCCACATAGAACCAGCCAGAGATTTTATCACTATCCGGTTCCGGATTGACGGAGTATTAGTAGAGAGGACCCGGCTGCATCCATGGATTCATGGCCCTCTCACATCCCGGTTGAAGATACTCTCCCGGTTAAATATCGCTGAGAAGAGATTGCCGCAGGATGGGGGATTCAGGATCAGGATTGGAGGAAAAGATGTAGACCTGCGCGTCTCTGTCATGCCGGTTTCTGCGGGTGAGAAGACGGTGATCAGGATCCTCGATCAGTCGCAGACCACCGTCTTATTGGAGGATTTAGGGTTGTCAGAGAATGACTACACACATATGCAGACTCTCATCCAGAGGAAAAAGGGGATTATCCTTGTCACAGGCCCGACAGGGAGCGGAAAGACAACCACCCTCTATTCCATCATAAACCGGATAAAGTCAGGCATGATCAATATCGTGACGGTCGAGGACCCTATTGAGTACAATATCAGAGGGATCAACCAGGTTCAGGTGAAGGCAGATATAGGCCTTACCTTTGGCCGGTGTCTGAGGTCGATCTTACGTCAGGATCCAGATGTGATTCTGGTGGGAGAGATACGGGATGAGGAGACGGCGGAGATCGCCTTCAGGGCCGCGATGACAGGTCATCTGGTATTGAGTACCCTTCATACCAATGATGCTGCCTCTACCATAACAAGACTTGTTGATATAGGTATTCCGAGATATGTTATAGCCTCCACGGTCATTGGGGTAGTTGCACAGAGGCTTGTAAGGCGGCTGTGCCGGGAATGTAAGACAATGGGAGACAATAATGCCTATGTCCCTGTGGGTTGTCATCTGTGCAGTCGTACAGGCTATTATGGCCGCGCAGGAGTCTTTGAGATCTTTACAATAACCCCTGGGATAAGAGAGATTATCATATCAGGCGGGCAGGAAGGGGCTGTAAAGACAGCTGCTGCAAGCCAGGGCATAGGAGGGCTATTCGATGATGCCTTTGATAAGGTGAGGCAGGGGATTACGACCCCTGAAGAGGTGTATAGGGTTGTTGATTTACTGAGATCTACAGGTGAGCAGGGAGCCGTATAATAAAGACTGTCCCTTTTCCAACTTCGCTTTTTGCCGTAATCGTCCCGTTATGCGCCTCTATGATCCTCTTTGAAATTGCCAGCCCCAATCCTAAACCACTCCCTTTGGTGGTTGAAAACTCCGTAAAGAGGTCTTCAAGCTTGTTTCCTGAAATGCCAGGACCTGTATCTCTGAACTCAATGACAACTGACTCGTGAGACGATAGGGTGGATATTTTGAGAGTCCCGCCACCTGTCATGGCTTCAATCGCATTCCGTATAATATTTTTGAATGCCCGTTCAATAGAAAACTTATCTGCATTAACGTGAATAGCCTCTCTGGGGAATATCGTTTCAATACCTATCTTTCTTTTCTCTGCCTCTTCCCTGAACGTATCTGCAATGCTTGTTATCTCAGCACAGAGGTTCAGTGTGACGGGGGTGATCTTAACAGGACGGGCCAGGTTTAACAGGCCATCGAGGAACTTGTTTATATTGCCAAACTCCCTGTTGACGATGTTATTAAAAGTATTCCTGCACTCTTCTTCGTTGTACTTCTTTAGCATGAGTCTGCTGGAATTCTCTATGCTCTTAATGGGGTGTCTCAGGTCATGGACAAGTCCTGCGGCGATCTTGTTCATAAAGGCGATACGCTCATTGCGTTTAATATCCTCCTGGAGTATTTTCAACTGAGTCATCATCCTATTAAATGCGTCTCCGACCTCCTGGAATTCGTCTTTACTCGAGAGGGTGACTTCCTCATCAAGGTTGCCTCCTGCAATCCTCCTTGTTGCACCTATCAAGGTCTTGATGGGCTGCATGATGTGCTGTCTGCTGCCTGCATAACCTATAACAGATGCGAGTGCTACAAAAAAGGTAATCAATAGGGTTAAAAGGACTGTCATCTGTCTGGCAGGGGCATAGGCCTCTTTCAGAGGTTCCTCAATGATAATAGCCCAGCCTAAGGACGGGATTGGCGCTGCTACGCCGATTACCTCTTTCCCTTCGATATTTTTATAGAGACCCGTGGCATATTCGCCCTGAAGTACCCCCTTCACAATGGGCAAAGACTTCATATTCTCATTGGATAAGACACGGGTCTTCCCGTCTCCGAGTCCATGGGCTATCAGCCTGCCATCCCGTGATACCACAAAGGCATAGTCGCTCTCTCCTATCTTTATGCTGTCCACCAAATTCCACATCGCGATCAGATTGATATCTGCAATGGCCACACCTTCAATCGTGTTGAGTCTTTTAAGCGGGATTGCTAATGTCATGGAGGGAGTTAAATTGGAGGATATAAATACATCTGATTTATATATCCTGCCCTTTAGTGCAGCCTGATATGCGGTATCGTGTGGCTGGTCCCTGCGCAACGTATCATTGGTTGAGATGATCTCTTTTCCCCCTTTATCTTTGATGTATATTTGTTGAAAAGAAGGGAAGTTTAATACATAGTTCCCTAAGATAAGTTTCTGTTCTTCCTTAGGTATATTAAATCTGCCGAGATTCTGGGCCAGGGCATTCAGTATGGATATACTATTAGTAACGTAGAGATCGATCTCCTCCGCAGCCCTCTTTGCTACATTAATATTCCCCTCAGAGACGGCCTTGAAATTGAAGTGTCTTGATGTCCATATGGACAAGATACCATATAGGCTTAGAGGGATGAGTACGGCTGTTATGAGTAAGATCGTGAGTTTTGTCGATAGACTCTTCACATTGAGCACCTATCTCTTATACTTCTGCTCTTCCTCCGGCACATACCATTCATTAATAAAGCCCATGAGAGTTAAAGGAGGGATCCTGAGTCCCCGGAATCTTCTGTGGACACCCATAAAATTGTCAGCCCAATATAAGAATATACCTGGAGGATTATCATGGATCTCTTCCTGAAATCTAAAGTATATGGGCCGGGCGCTATCTGCCTCCCCGGATAGCCTCCCCTTTTCCAGAAGCTCATCGATAATGTCTGACCGGTAACGGCCTACGTTAAGGCCTTTGTGGATTTGAGAAGAGTGCCATATATTATAACTGAAATCAGGATAGATGTGAGAGTCTATTTCCAGGAAGATGGCATCGAACCTTCCCTGAAACAGGAACTCCATCGACTCTGTAGAAAATGTCCTGATATCCATCAGAATGCCTAATTCCCACAACTGCTGCTGAATATACATGGCGGCATGTCTTTTCGTTTCATCCCCCTCGTTTATAAATAGGGTAAAGGTAAATTTCCCCCCATCCTTCTCTAATAGATGATCCCCGTCTGTATCCCTCCATCCCGCCTCTTTAAGGAGTGACAGGGCCTTCTGAGGGTCGTACGGATAGGGCTTCACTGATGGATTATAGGCCCAGGAGCCACGCCATAGAGGACTGGCTGCCACAGAGCCCTTCCCCTTGAGTTCATCTTGTATAATATATTCTTTATCGATGGCATAATTGAGCGCTACGCGTACCCTCCTGTCATGAAAGAGTTCGCTGTTATTGTTCAGGACTATCATAGAATAGTAGATATCATGAACTTTGTATAGTTGCAGAGAACTGACCTGCTTTAGGAAATCATATACAGCCGGTTCTATAGGGTAAAAAAGATCCCCTTCACCCCGCATCAATTTCGCCCACGCCAATTTCTGATTAGGATATATTTTCACTAAGACGCGGTCAAGATGGGGTCTACCCTGGAAATAGTCCTTATTGGCCTCAAAGACTATCTCGCTCTCCTTCCACTGGCTGAACATAAAAGGCCCCGTGCCGACCGGCTGCGAACCAAACGCCTCCTGGGAGACCTTTCCTTTGAGGAGGTGAGCAGGCAGGATGCCTGCACCCATGCTGTAAATGAAAGACATCGATGGCCTGTTGAGGAAGATCTCTATTGTATATTTGTCCTTAATCTGGATAGAGTTGATAAGATCGGTCAGGGATGATAGAGTGAGGCTTAACGGTTTTGAGAGAGTAATAATCTCTTCTAAGGTGAATTGAACGTCTTCCGCTGTAAATTCCACCCCGTCATGGAACTTGACCCCTCTTCTCAGATAGAAGGTCCATTTCAGGCCATCGTCAGAGGTCTGCCAGGAAGAGGCCAGGGAGGGCCTGGCCTCAAGTTTCTCATCTATCCTGACTAAGCCATCAAAGAGTACCTCTGTCAGCAGTGATGATATGCCGCTGACAGAGGTAAGAGGGTTTATGCCTGTAGGGGCATGATATGTGACTATAGCGAGAGTATCTCCATAGGACTTCTCTAAATGGGGTGTGGTCTTATCACAGCCGAGCAAAAACACGCCAAGAGCAAGGCCTAAGAGTATGCGTGACCTGATCCATACCATGCAGTATGTAGGTTAGAGAAATCCGACCCTCCTGTCAACATGGAGAAGATAGTGCGGGAGAAATTCAACCAATCAAAAAGGTACAATGAACCGGCGTGCTCTTTACCTTCTTTTCCCCTTTCTTAATAATCTTCATCGCTCATCACCTCCTTTCTTAAGATTCCTGCAACTCGTCCTCTATCAGTCTTAGCGAGACCTTGTTGAGATACTCCGCCTCGCACGCAGAGTCCAGATAATTCCCCCAGAGGGTCTGGGAATTTACCCGGCACCCTCCGCCGCAGATGGGGATATAGGAGCACCCTTTGCACTTGTGCCATAGATCAGCGGTCATAAACCGGGTGTTCGTATGCAGAAGGCTTCTGTCCTCATTGATGTCACCAATAATAAACTCCTCCCTCCCGACAAAACCTGCACATTTATAAATCTTTCCTGCTGAATCGATCACATAGTTATACTCTCTGATTGCCTCGCATGGACCGAGGGCTATATCCCGGGAGGTGGTAAAGCCCCTCTGATCTATCTCATCTTTTAACCACAGGAAGTCATCGACCTTTATACTCGAAAAGCTGCATACCTTATTCTCTGCGCACCCATTTCCGAACGTGCTCAGGATTGGTTTAAACCGTATCAGCTCGATATCATGATTGCTGAAGCCTGCCTCCTTTAATTTATCAAGAAGCCCCGGGATGCTATGTTTGGAGGAGTCATCAAAATTGCCACCGATGGTAATGGGGACCTTCCCCTTGATCCGTTTAAGATTTTCGATGATGATATCGAATGTCCCCCTCCTATCTTTATATCGCCTTTTGGCATCATGGGCCTCTTTATCCCCGTCAAGGGTCACCTTTATCCCCCGCAGACCAAATGGTTTCAGATAGTCAACGATATCCTCTGTAAGGAGGACACCATTCGTAATGAGGCGTATGTTAAGGTCTATATTCCTTTTCTTGCATGAATAGTACAGTTCCTCGCTGATCAATCTGATGGGCGTATAGTTGAGCAGCGGTTCTCCGCCAAAGAATACGAGCCTCAGGGTCTTAGGTCTTACATCATCCAACCTTTTTATAATCCAGAGGACTATCCTCATGCGGATATCATCAGTGATGGAGGGGACCATCTTTATCCCATCCTCATAGCAATAGGTACAGCTCAGATTGCATGCATAGGTCGTGAGGATGGTAACGTCCAGAACCGAGGTATCAAATTTTAATCTCTGAAACCAGTACTCAAGCTCCAGGTCTTCATCGACATTATCCTTCACCACAATGCCGAGATCTAACAGTTCCTTCAGATAACCTCTTTCTCCTTCATCAAAGAGAGTTTCATGGATAGGTGATTTCTCTATAATTTCTTTGATGCGTTTATTAACGACTACTCTGGAATCTGTGAAGGTATTAAAGATAAGGAACTCTTCACTCTCCTGGAGGGGGATAAGTATGTTAAATTTAGATGGCTTCATCAATAACACCTCATGGACTCTGTATAATAGCAATCCTGATACCAAATTTTTTGCAGGGAAAGATAGTTGCTTTAACTCTTTGATTTTTAAAATGATTAATGTGTATTCATGAGAAGAGGGTCCGTATAAGGCAGGTGATTTTTTGGATAATCTATTGACCGCCAACATATGGAATTGCTTAGGGACAGGATTGGATATTCATTGATTTAACGCAGAAAATTAACCATCAGTTAAGTTGCTGTCCGCTAAAATATTGTC
>JAHFEQ010000041.1:0-4501 GCA_023248395.1 Nitrospirota bacterium | reverse complement strand
CAGTGGATTGATGTATTACGTGGCATTGGTCAAAATCTGTTGAAGGCAGTTCCTCAGATCGCAGGCCGTGCCGATGCCTCGGTAAGGATTCGCCGCGGGGCAAGCGGCGATCAGACCTTCTTCATCGATGAGATGGCAGAGAAGATCGTTATCGAAGGAATAGAAAAAGTTGCGCATCAGGGGATTGGCGTTACCTTAATTTCAGAGGAGTGCGGTATCAGGAGATTCGGGCCTGAAAGCAATATAAGCCTATTGGTTGATCCGCTCGACGGGAGCAACAATGCCAAGAGGGGAGTTCCCTATTATGCCACCTCGATAGCAGTCCTGGATGGCAGCAGGTTAGAGAACCTCCTTGCAGGATATGTCGTAGACCTTCCTTCAGGTAAAGAGTACTGGGCCATCAGAGGGGAAGGCGCCTGGTGTCATGGGGAGAGAATACGATGCTGCAGCGTGGAGGAGTTTGAGATGGTGGCCTTTGAGGCCTCTGTACCGTCTAAAGACATAGCGAGGATACTGCCGCTTCTGACAGCCGCCAGAAAGGTACGATGCCTGGGTGCGATAGCGCTGGACCTTGCCTTAATGGCATCCGGGGGCATTGATGTCCTTGCGGTGGCCACGCCATCGAGGAGTTTTGACTATGCCGCAGGGATGCTTATCCTTCAGGAGGCAGGCGGAGTTATTACAGATATGGAGGGGAGGGGGATGGGGGGGACATCTGCCGGGCTTGAGCGTACGGTCCCGCTGATTGCGGCAGCTAACCGGGCGCTTCACCAGAAGGCCCTCCACCTGTTGCATAAAGCAAAAGATTAAGATCCATGGGTTCACAAAATAGGCTGTAGTCGCAGGCTTTAGCCTGCGTTCCATGATGGCGCAACCTACATATAGAGAACGGGATTTTCGGATGAGAATATATAAGCCAGCCCTATGGGTGACCGTTATTTTATCTCTATCTTCATGGGTCTCTGAGGCCCAGGAAAAAGACGTTCCGGCCATCCCCCCTGCGAAGGTCGTTGTCGCCGGAGTTACTTCTGACATGGTCGCACCTCAAGCCAGTTTTGTAGGAACGGTTTATTACCAGGAGGTTTCCAATGTTGCCTCTGAGGTCAATGGTCTGGTAGAGGAGGTAGGTTTTGAAGAAGGACAGCGGATAGAAAAGGGAAAGATACTCGTAAAACTGAATGCCGATCTCCATCAAAAGACTATCCAGGCTACCAGGGCCTCTTATGAAAAGGTCATCACGGACCTGGAAAAGGCAAAGAGTGACTTTAAGAGGGTTGAGCGTCTCTATAAAGAAGAACTTGCTTCAGAACAGGAATATGACGAACACCGGTTCAGAATCAGGGGGCTTGAAAAGATGGCGGAATCCCTCAAGGCAGAGTTGGAGCGTCTTGAAGCAGAGCTTAGCAGGAAGAGTATCAGGGCCCCCTTTGCGGGGGTTGTCCTTGAAAGACAGGCGAATATCGGGGAGTGGCTTTCAGCAGGATCATCGGTAGCGACGATTGCGAGGAATAATGTTGTTGACATCGTTGCCAATATACCGGAAGAGGTGTTGAGGTTTATCAGCCTGAAGCAGGAAGTCCGCATAGAGTCAGGCGGAAAAGAGATCAGGGGGGAGGTCTTCATCGTGATGCCGAAAGGGGATATCGCCACAAGGACCTTTCCTGTAAAGATAAGGGTACAAAACAGCGGATTCCTCTTAGAAGGGATGGAGGCCAGGGTCACCTTACCCACGGGAAAGAAGAGAAAATCCCTGATTATCCCCCGGGATGCCGTGATAAACGTACCCGGCAATACTGTGGTGTTTGCTGTCACAGACTCAAAGGCCGGGATGATCCCTGTAAAGGTAACAGGTTATGACGGGATGATGGCATGGGTCGATTCGGATGTCCTCCATGAGGGGATGAAGGTGGTCATTAAGGGCAATGAACGACTCAGAGACGGCCAGCCTGTGGATATCGTTACAAAGCAGTAGACTTTCTATATTCCTATGGACATTATTAAATACTCGATTGAAAAACCTGTTGCCGTGATCGTGGGCGTGATCCTTGTGGTCCTTTTCGGGTTAATCGGACTTTATAAGATGCCTTATCAGTTGACCCCGACGGTGACAGAACCGGAGATCACTGTGACCACGGCCTGGCCAGGGGCAACTCCCTATGAGGTAGAGCGGGAGATTATTGAGGAGCAGGAAAAGGTGTTAAAGGGGATCCCATCCCTTGTAGAGATGGAGAGCTCCTCTTTCAACAACTTGGGGTCCATTACCCTGAGATTTAAGATAGGTACAGGGGTAGATGATGCCCTTCTGAGGGTATCTAATAAGCTAAATGAGGTCCGAACATACCCTGAGAATGTCGAAAAACCTGTGATTAATGCTACAGGCGCTGCTACTTCCCCGGTGATCTGGATGATATTTAAGTCTGACAACGATAACCCGAATCCAGCATACACGTACCGGACCTATTTTGAAAACGATGTCAGGCAATATTTGGAGAGGGTAGAAGGGGTCGCCGATCTCTTTATCGGCGGTGGAGTTGAAAAGGAGCTGCATATCCTCGTAAGGCCGGAAAAACTGGGCTCCTACGGGTTGACCATCCATGATCTTGTCAATACCCTTGGGGCGGAAAATGTCAATGTCTCCGCAGGGAGCATGGGGGTGGGGAGGAGGAACTACAGGATCCGGATGGTGGCTGAGTTTAAATCCCCTGAAGAGATTGAGAATCTGGTCATCCGGTCAACAGGAGAGAGGCGTATTCTCCTGAAGGATGTCGCCAGCGTCGGCCCTGGTTACTCAAAACTTACCGATGCCATGATGCACAATGCAAAGGCTGGCATTGCGATCGGCATCAAGCCGGAGCCAGGAGCCAATGTGCTGGAGCTTACTGACAGGGTTGAAGAGGTGGTTAAAAGGCTGAACAGAGAGAAGCTCAAACCCAATAAGGTGTATCTCGACTGGGTGTATGACCAGAGGCCGTATATCAGAGGCGCTATCGGACTCGTCAGGGAAAACATCCTGATCGGCGGGGCGCTGGCCATTATCGTTTTACTCCTCTTCCTGAGGAGCATCTCTTCCACGATTGTCGTTTCTACCTCGATCCCCATCAGTGTCATCGGCACCTTTATCTTTATGCACGCGCTGGGGAGAAACCTCAACGTGGTGAGCCTTGCCGGTATCTCCTTTGCAGTGGGTATGCTCGTTGACAATGCGATCGTGGTCCTTGAAAACATAGACCGGCACCGGAAGATGGGGAAGATGGGGAAGTCCCCGGCTCAATCCGCTTATGAGGGTACGAAAGAGGTTTGGGGAGCTGTACTGGCCTCAACCCTCACCACAGTGGCGGTCTTCCTTCCGGTGGTCTTTATAGAAGAAGAGGCAGGTCAGTTGTTTAAGGATATTGCGATTGCGGTTACCTTTTCCATTACCTTGAGCCTCTTTGTCTCCATCTCCGTAATCCCCATGCTCTCAAAGCAGTTATTTTCCCTGGCCCGGGAGGGGGCATCTGCGGGGAGGAGTCTCCTGACGGACTTGGGTGACTGGCTTACAGATGGGATGATGAAACTCTTAGAGCTCGCCATCAAAACCAGAATGACCAGGCTTCTGACTATCGTTGGGCTCACCTTTTTTTCCATAGTATCATCCTTTATCTTTTTTCCCAAGATGGAATACCTTCCGCAGGGAAACAGGAATCTTGTCATCAATATACTTATCCCTCCGCCGGGTCTCTCTTATGAAGAAAGGGAAGAGATCGGAAATCATATATTCCGTTTCACTGAGCCTTATTTAGGCAAAGATCACAACGGCTACCCGGGCATTGAGAATATGTTTTATGTCGGAGCAGAGCAATTTATGATCTTCGGCGCCATCAGCACCTACGAACAGCGGGCCGGGGAACTGGTTCCACTCTTTATGCAGGTCATCCATTCTATCCCGGGAATGTTTGGCATCAGTACTCAGGCCGGTATATTCGAGACCAGGCTCGGAAGGGGGAGGACCATAGACGTTGATATCAGCGGCGGAGATATGAATCGTGTGGTGCAGGTGGCCGGGTCCATGTTCGGCATGCTCATGAAGGAGATCCCTAACTCACAACTGCGTCCAATCCCTTCCCTGGAGATCCTTTATCCTGAGGTAAGGATCGTCCCGGACAGGGAGCGCCTTAAGGCCGCGGGCATGAATAGCCTGGATTTTGGCATCACCCTCGATGTCCTTATGGATGGCCGGAAGATAGGGGACTTCAAGGAGGAAGGGGAGAAGAAGATCGATCTTGTACTCAAGGCCTCGGAAAAAGAGATCTCCACCCCGGAGGAGCTTTACCATTCTCTTATTGCAACACCCCGGGTGGCGCCGGTCTCATCCTTTTCTGAACTCGTCAGGACCACCGGCATTACAGAGATACGGCACCTGGAGAGGCAACGCACCATTACCATTCAGGTTACCCCCCCGATGGATTTTCCCCTTCAGAAAGCGATGGAGATTATCGGGGAAAAGATCATGCCAGTACTC
>JAHFEQ010000090.1 GCA_023248395.1 Nitrospirota bacterium | reverse complement strand
CAATTGGATCTTTTGACACACAATTTCTTTTCTGCTATTATGCCCACGAATGAACCTAACTTCTAGGGATACAGTTCAAGAAGAGACCTACTCATTTATTTTTTCTAAGACTTTACTCCTCTTTATTAAAGGGTGTATCAGCATAGGTCTTCTTATCTATTTGTTCCAAAAAATAGGTCTTCATGAATTCTTCCATATTTTTTACAATATTCCACCTCGTCTTTTTTTATTTTCTGGCCTGCTCTACATGGGATGCCAGTACCTCAGCGCCTATCGATGGCAGGTGCTCCTGAGAGCCCATGATGTCTTCGTATCAGTAAATCGGCTCTTCTCTTTCTACCTGGTCGGAATGTTCTTTAATAACTTTCTTCCCACCTCTATTGGAGGAGACGTGATAAAGGGGTTCGACCTATATCGCCATTCAGGAAAAGGAAAGGAGTCCATAACTACTGTCTTCCTCGAAAGATATACGGGTCTTGTAGCTATAATTATTATTGGTTTAACAGCTCTGGCTATTGGGCACCCCTATCTCCCTGACCCGGTAATCACCATTTTTATGGTTGCAATAGCGACTGGTTTTGCCGGAGGAACACTGATAGTGACCAATTATCATATGAAGGCCCTTTGTTTAAGGATAAGCCAGAAATTCAAAATGGGCAAAGTAGACAAAAGTATCTTGGGATTATACGAGACATTTAGGAGATACAGATCCAACAAGAGAGCTTTTCTCTACGCGGTCTTTCTATCCTTCTGTATTCAGCTGTTGAATATTCTGGTTTATATCCTTCTGGCGGATTCCTTAGGGATTAATGCCCATTGGGGATATTTTTTCCTCTTCTTTCCTATTGTGACAGTTATATCTATGCTACCCATCTCTTTTAATGGTTTGGGAATGCGGGAAGGACTGTTCATCTATCTTTTCAGCAAAATTGAGATTCCTTCAGCTCAGGCCTTTAGCCTCTCCCTTTCCTGGTTTTTTATTGTAACCTGTATTAGCCTTTTAGGTGGATTGATCTTTATGGTTCGAAAAAAAGTATAAGCGAAAGATTAATAGAATTTAAATGCCAAGATTGGGTATATTCCCCCGACTTATTATCAGTTATGTTATTACATTTGCCTTATTTATGGTGGTAAGTATTTACGAAATATCGCAATTGCATAATTTAAATACTGCTTCCTATTACATCCTGGAGATCCACAATCGGATTGAAGACTACAATAAGAAACTCACTGATTCCCTCTTATCACAAATGCGCTATGAAAGGAAATTTATAATCCTAAAGGATGAGACTATTCATGAGCAGTTTTTATTGTCAATGAACGAGTTCAATCGATATCTATCCGAAATTAAATTTATTGCAGAGACCTCCAGGATGAAGGATTTATTGCTTAAGATAGAGGATTACCATAATCAGTACCAATCCTTTGTTGATGAAGAAGTTGAATTTATGAGGGTTGACCAGCCTTATTCTCAAGATCTGTACAGGGAACAAAAGGAGAGGACTGTGGACGGTATTATGGAAGAACTTAGAAAATTAAAAGCCTATTCTCAAGAAGATACATATGATAAAATAAAAAATTTAAGCAAGGCTGGAGCTGATGCTTATAAGGTAGCTATGGCAATGGCTATTATCGCCCTTTTTGGGGGGATAGTTATTTCCCTTTTTATCACAAGGAGTATCACGAAACCTCTTTCAGCAATTGTAGATAAAACCAGAGAGATTGCAAATGGAGTTTTTAAGGAAGACCTTAACCTTTCTTCCCCTCCAGAGATAAAAAAGGTGACAGAGGCTTTCAATTCTATGTGTAATAAGCTCAAAATAGTAGATAAAATGAAGTCGGACTTCTTCGCTACCATGTCCCATGAGTTGCGCACCCCCCTTACCTCCATTAAAGAGGGGACCAGTCTTTTGTTGGAAGGAGTGGGCGGAGAGATTGCAGAGAGGCAAAAAAGGCTTTTAACAATTATTGATGAGGAGAGCCATCGTTTGATTGATTTAGTCAATTCCGTCTTAGATCTTTCCAAGATGGAAGCAGGGATGATGGTTTTTAACTATGCTAATACAGATATTACTCTTCTAATAAATAAAGCTGTTAAGGAGATAGAACCCCTGGCTTTGGCTAAAGGGATTGTTTTCAAAGTGGAACTATTCAATAAATTACCAGCTATTAAGATGGACCGGGAGAGGATTCTGCAGGTTTTGCGGAACCTGATAGGGAATGCCATAAAGTTCACCCCCAACGGCGGTGAGGTGCGGGTCACCGCTAGGGAGATAGAGGGAAACTTGGAGGTATTGGTACAAGATACCGGTCCAGGTATACCAAAGGAAAATCTGGTCACTATCTTTGAAAAGTTTCAGCAAGTACCCCTTCCGGTTTCATATCAGATGAAGGGGACTGGACTAGGTTTAACCATTGTTAAATATATAGTCACAGCTCATGGAGGTAAGGTATGGGCAAAAAGCGAACAACAGCACGGAAGTACATTTACTTTTTTACTACCAGTCTGCTCATCCTAAACCTCTTAAGCTGTACCTCCTTGAAGGAAGAGAAAAGGATCGAAGAAGATGTGAAGGTTCCCAAGATAGAGGAAAAGGTGGTAAAGCAAACGAAAGTGGAGGAGCAAAAAGAGGTCTTTGTCCACCTACTAATGGCCAAAAAGCTCCTTTCCCAGGGAGAATATGATGGTTCTTTAGGGGAAAATCAAAAGGTCTTATCCCTCTCCGGGAATAATCCGCCGGGAGACGAGGCCCTTTTCAACACAGGGCTCATCTATTCCCATTATGGAAATCCTAAAAAAGACTATAAAAGGTCTCTTGAATTTTTCCAAAAACTCTTAGCCGATTATCCACAGAGTCCTCTGATTGAGCAGGCTAAGATTTGGATGGGGGTGCTTCAGGTGATTGAGGAGTCCAAAAAAGTTGATATCGAGATCGAGCAGAAGAAAAAAGAATTGTCCAGATAGGAGAAGTTATGTCTTCGCCGAGTATCTTAATTGTTGATGATGATAAGAACCTCTTGGAGTTGCTCAGGATGAGACTTGAGTCGGCAAACTATGATGTGGCCGCGGCCTTGAAAGAAGAAGATGCTATAGATGCAGTGAAAAAACAGGTGTTTGATCTCTCCATTATTGACCTCCAGTTGACCAAAGGGGATGGCATATCCTTGATGGAAGAATTTCATTTATTCTATCCTGATATGCCGGTTATTATCTTGACTGCATACGGTAGTATTGAGACGGCGGTGGATGCTATCAAAAGGGGAGCCTTCAATTATATTACTAAGCCCTTTGATCCAAGGGAATTGTTGTTACAAATTGAAAGGGCACTTGAGAATCGCAGGCTCACTTCTGAGATCAAAAGATTGAAAGACTTTTTGGGAGAGAGATTCAATTTTTCGAATATTATTGCCAACAGCATGAAAATGCAGCGAGTTCTTGAACATGTGTCACAGATTGCCAAAACCGAATCTACTGTTTATCTCCATGGAGAAAGCGGGACTGGAAAGGAGCTTATCGCTAAAGCCATACATCTTGCCAGCAATAGGAGAGATAAATCTTTTGTGGCTATAAATTGTGCGGCAATCCCTGAAACTCTGCTTGAAAGTGAGCTCTTTGGCCATGAAAAAGGTGCCTTTACAGGTGCAGTCCGAACTTCAAAGGGCCTATTTGCCCAAGCTCATGAAGGGACACTATTTTTAGATGAGATTGGAGATATGCCTGCCTCTATTCAGGCCAAACTGCTAAGGGTGCTTCAGGAGAAGAATTTCTATCCTCTTGGCAGCGAAAAACCAGTGGTAGTAGATGTCAGGATCATTGTGGCTACCAATAAAGATCTGAAGGCAGAAGTTAAAAAAGGTATTTTTCGGGAAGACCTCTTCTACAGAATTCACGTTATTCCCATTTATTTACCTTCTTTAAGGGAAAGGAAAGAGGATATCCCTCCATTAATAGAGTATTTTATAAAAAAATCCTGTAATCAAATGAAAAAAGAAGCTAAAAATATGACTTCCACAGCAATACAAAAACTTTTGCACTATGACTGGCCAGGAAACATTCGAGAGTTGGAGAATACAATCGAGTATGCTGTAGCTATGACCAATCAGGATGTAATCTCAGAAGACCTGATTCTCCCCACAACAGGTGGTCCCTGGAAACCGTTAAAACCCTTTAAAGAGGCAAGGGATACCTTTGAAAAAGAGTATCTGATCCGCTTGCTTGAGCTTACTGAAGGCAACATCAGTAAGGCAGCTATATTTTCAGGAAAATATCGGGCTGATCTTTACAACCTCCTTAGAAAACATACTCTCAAACCAGAAGCCTTCAAAAGGGTCTAAGGTTGTAGCCTAATCGCTTCTGATCGTTGTATGAAATAGCATACACGTTGGAACCTTTAGTTTCCAGATAAAAACATTTTATCATCGAAAAAAATAAATCTCAGGTGTATGGGAATTCATACATAAAAGGGTTTCTTTAAAAATGTTCCTGCTCATTCTTGTTTAATATCAAATAGTTAAGAGAGTTATTTTTTTGGCATATATTATGCATTTATCTAATCCGAGTCCAATTGGTTTTTATTTAGTAACATTCTATAGATATTTTTTAACAATATTTGTAAAAAAGGAATATAAAAATAGACTTGATTGGAATATTATTTTTGATAAAAGTCTTTGATTTTGCTAATAAAGAGGGCCACATAGATATCTATGGCATTTCTTTTGCTTTATCATCTTCTTTACAAGGCAACACAAAGCTTTATTTCATCCTTTGCTCAGAGCAAACCCGCCGAAAGGCTGGGGCGCAGAGCACCGAGGCTAAGGGTTATAGAACCTATGCCAGTCGAGCCGCCAGAGGAAATATAAACCTCTGGCGGCTTTTTTATTGGATAACTAGGGAGGGAACATGCACCAGGCAAAACCACATAGATTGTTTAACAAACCAACTGCTCGACTACTTAGCTATTTAACCAATTTTGTCATTGCAGGTACCCCGCAAGGTAAAGTTGAAATAATCTCAAAAATACCGTTTCTATCTCTATTGATAGTAGGTATTCTCTTTATAAGTCTCCTCGGAATAACTAATAATTCACAAGCTGGCCAAGCCACTCTCACTTGGGACGCTAATACAGAGGCCGATCTGGCTGGCTATAAGGTCTACTACGGAACATCACCCAGCAGTTATAATACGTCAATCAATATCGGGAATGTTACCACATATAGCCTAACACTAAATGACGGGGCAACTTACTACTTTGCTGTAACAGCTTACGATACTTCAAACAATGAGAGTGGATACTCCAATAAGGTTAGCAAGAGCTTGGGAGTGACCAATCAACCTCCTGTGGCAACGATATCATCACCCTCAGAGGGCGCTGTCTTTTATGCGGGAGAGGTCTTGAATTACTCTGGTTCAGGTACCGACCCTGAGTCCGGAAATCTTACAGGCAGCAGTCTAAAATGGGACTTAGACCGGATCGGTGATGGCCTTGGCCCTGTTCACACCTCTACCGGCAGTGTTGGCAGTTACACATTCCCCTCTGATATCAATACAGATACAACATATGAGTTAAAACTCACAGTCACTGATAATGATGGTTTGGCCAACTATAAAATTATAACCATCCTGAAAGTAGCACAACCAGACACACCGGCAGCAATAACGGATATCAGGATACAAAGTGGTTCCAGCACCAGAAATTCTTCAACACTTGAATGGACAGCTACAGGGGCTGACGGGGTTGAAGGGACCGCATCCATGTATGAGCTACGCATGTCAACCTCTAAGATTATAGAGGATGGGATTATACCTGCTGAAGGTGAAATCAACTTCTCTAAGGCAACCAAGGTAACCTCCCCTTCTACTCCCAAGGTTGCCGGCACATCAGAATCTGTGCAGGTAGGTCAACTGGAGACTAACAGCGTCTATTACTTTGCCATCAAGGCAAAAGATGATAAAGGAAATTTATCACCTATCTCCAACGTGATAAATGGCGATAATATGCCGCCGCTCCCTGTAACTGCCGTTCGGCAGGGATATACCATGATATCATTTCCCCTTATCCCCTCTAACCTGGATGTCCAGACATTATTAGGCGGGATTGTAGGAGTTCCGGTAGAATTATACTGGTGGAGTTCCAGTGGACTTGGAGATGGAGAGGGCAACTTTGTACCTGAAACCAACATAGTCCCTGGCTATGGATACTTTCTAAAATCTAATATAGACACTGCTGTCCTCAGTATCACAGGGACAGTGATTACCGATGCAAGCAGGGCTATTCCATTGCAACCAGGCTGGAACATGATAGGGAATCCCTATCCCAAGGAGGTATACCTTAGAAATACCTATATTAGGAAGGTAGATACAGGGGAATTAAAAAACTACGAAGATGCGGTCATCGCAGGATGGGTCAGCAATGCTATATATCGCTACAATGGTAGTACATACGACTTTGACTTATATACCGACGCCACACTAAAGCTCTGGCAAGGGTACTGGATATCAGTATTACAGAATGGGCAATACGAAATCATTATATATAAACCGTAATTGGAGGTACAACCCTAATGCATAAAACATTAACCACAAGCATCATAGCTCTCATATTCATATTAACCACTACAGCAGCAAGCCTTGCCTCCTGGCAAATCGATATCGAAGTCTCTACCACGGACCCCTCCTCGGATACCGGCATGGCAACGAACAAACTATCCATAGGTACCAATCCCACCACAACCGATGGATATGACAATCAGATAGACACGCCTGCCTTATTAAAGGGCCCTGTACAAGCATACATACCTCATCCAGAATATCAACCTAACCAGCAAAAACTCTGGAGAGACTTTCGCAAAGATTCCTTACCACAGGAGTGGGAGATTGACGTGGCATCTTCTGGAGTAAATAATCCAGTAAAAATAAAATGGGAAATTAACGCACCTGGAAACCTAAATTTTATCCTTTTAGACAAAGACAGCAATAAAGAGGTTACTATGGCATCTTCAACGGAGTACTCCTATAGTAACACTACTGCAACACCAAAAATATTTTTGCTAAAAGTAACGGAAGGACAGGGCATCAGTCCCACGACCGGAAATCAAAGTAGTAGTAAGGGTGGAGGATGCGGCTACATAAAAGACGCCGGAAAGAGAAACATGACTGGGTTTGGACAAATAGCATTCAATATGATTATACTAATG
>JAHFEQ010000040.1 GCA_023248395.1 Nitrospirota bacterium | reverse complement strand
AAAGAAAAAGATACCCCTTGACCCTTCCCACATTATGCTATAGCATATCAAAAATTCGTAATTCTTCTGTAAAATAATCAGTTAAACAAGGGGGGTGCTTTATGCAGAACAGACCTAAAGGACAAAGGATATTAGTAAAAGTTAAAACTAACAATTCCACCTATGTAGGTAACTTCTTCGTCCCGGAACTTAGAACGAGGCTGTCCGATGTATTAAATGATAAAGATAAGGATTTTATTAGCCTTACGGAGGTTAGCATAAACGACAGTGATAAAAAGACCGCATTTGTCTGCTTAAATAAGCGCCTTATTGAATCCTTAGAACCTTATGAATAATAGTAGTCCTATATGCCTCGGGACAGATTCATAAAGATTGATGGAGGTGAAAATATGAAAGCGACAAAACGGATGACCTTTCCTGTTTTGATGGCCTTAATCACATTGCTGTTCACGCCTTCGTATACCCAAGGGGCAGACAAATTAATGGCATCTTCCTCATACGCACGAGGGGCGGAGAATCAGATGAAGACAATATTCATGGACACCTTTTACGGTATGGCCGCTGGCGCACTGATCGCCACTGCTTTATCACTGACCCAGGACCATCCTAACTGGGGAGAGAATGTGGGGGCAGGAGCCGCCATTGGGGGAATTGCAGGGGCACTGTTTGGAATCGCAACAGAGGTGCGGTATTTAGCCAGTATAGAAAATGGACATCTATCCGCCGGTATACCGTCTATTGAGCTGACTATGGATAAAAGAGGTGAAAATGAAGTCATTTATACAGCCGGCATCTTCCAGTATAAGTTTAAATAACCGATACCATGAAGTGGTTCTTCGATAGCTAAGACATGATTCCATTAAAAGATGACAACCCAACAACTACATACCCATATATAACAGTTGGACTGATTATTATAAACGGCCTTATCTTTATCTATGAACTCTCTCTGGGACGTCACTTTGAACATTTTTTAAATAAATACGGCGCCATACCTGTCTTTGTATTAAATATGACATCCCCCATAGAATACCCTCCACCTTATATAACCGTCTTTACCTCCATGTTCCTTCATGGTGGATTTTTCCACATCGCCGGTAATATGCTCTACCTCTGGATATTTGGAAACAATATTGAAGACTCGATGGGCCATTTAAGGTTTGTTGTATTTTATCTTATAAGTGGTATTATAGCAGTCTACACCTTTTCTATTGTAAATCCGCACTCCACGATACCGATGGTAGGAGCGAGTGGAGCTGTGTCAGGCGTCCTTGGGGCCTACCTGATATTGTTCCCTCGTGCAAAAGTTCTTACACTGATCCCCTTTGGTTTCTATATGCAGATAGTAAAGGTACCAGCCCTATTTGTATTGGGAATGTGGATCGTCATACAACTCATCAATGGCATGGTGAGTGGGGGGGCTGGAGGAGGAGTGGCATGGTTTGCCCATGTAGGGGGATTTCTGGCGGGGATAGTCCTGGTTGGTTTATTTAAGAAGAGAAGAGGGTAAATAACTCTTTTAAAGAAAAGAAAGGGGGTATTTCATATGTATAGTTTAAGGAACCTTCTCATTCCTATGATCTTTGCATCAACCCTTCTATCAGGCTGCGGAGGGAATATATTTGAAAGTATGGTAGACAACAATAGTACGGCAGCCAAAAAAGAGGACGCAAGGATAGCCCTGGATAAGGGGAACTACACAGAGGCGGTTAGACTCTTAGAGGAACTGTGTGGTACGGATACATCTAATCTGACCTGTGATGAAGAGACGCAGGCAAACCTTGCCTCTGCCTATATAGCCGATGCCACAAACCTCGATGTTTTACGGTTGATTGCTAAGGCAGAAGAGGCCGCTGCCGGAACTACCAGCAGTTTCACCACAGTATCCACTCTCCTCCCCATCACAGACATTAATGCCTGCGCATCAGACCCAACGGCCTGCACAATAACAGACAAGATGGGTGATGCTATTACTATATTAGAGGGACTCCTCCCGGCTACAGTGCCTGCCAATCCTGCAGATACAGAAAAAAACCTTTATCTGCAATTAGCCGTCGCATCAGCAGTAGATATCGCGGTGACTATCGGTACTGTTTCTGGAGGATTAAACACTGACGGCACTCCGGTGGAGGTTCCCACAGATATTGACCAAGCCACACTGACAACCATAACCAATGATGTTAATAACATTATAGACGGGGTTAGTGGTTCAGGTCTGGTGTCTGCAGAACTAACCAATGACATAAACAACATAAAATCAGAGATTGATAGTACTCCTGATGGAAATGTAACCTTAGGAGAACTCCAGACCTATATTACTAACCTGTACCTGCAGTAGTCGCATGCAAGGAGGCGATTATGAACTATCAAAGGAAGACATGGATCTCTGGTCTGATTTTGTTATTCACCTTTTGTGCATCAACTCTTTTGGTCCATGCTGAAGAATTCCCTTCCCTTTATAGAGGCATTAGACCACTCGGGATGGGAAATGCCTTTATTACCGTAGCAGATGATGACAACACCCTGTTCTATAATCCGGCAGGGCTCAACGATGTACAGGGACTCGGTGGTGTTGAGATACTAAACCCACTCATTGAGTTTTCTCAGGCAGGTCTGGATGCGTATAATGATTTTAAGGATATCGATCCTAATAATGTTACAGAGGTCACCAACGTGCTAAGCAAGTATATCGGAGAGCGTTTCTCTCTCCGCACTTCCCTCTACCCTAACGTCATCTTCCACAATTTTGGGGTAGGGGCTTTAGGTCAATTATCCTTTAGCGGGGAGGTCAGGAACCGTGTCAACCCGCAGGTCAATGTAGATGGGAAGACCGATGTCGGAGGCGTTGTAGGGATTGCCTACGGATTCTGGGACAAAAAGGTTCAGGCTGGTATCGGATTAAAATTCATACAGAGGCAGAGATTTCAAAAGACCTACTATGCTACAGATATAGCAGCTGCGAATTTCGATCCTTTGCAGGATTTCCGTGACTTAAAAGAGACTGGAACCGGCTTTAGTGGTGATCTCGGGATGAAGGTAAACCCGGATTGGCCTTTGAGACCTTCCATGGGTCTTGTATTGCAAAACGTCGGTGATCTGAATTTAGACGAGGCAGGAAAAATACCCCAGCAGCTTAATGCCGGGGTTTCGATACACCCGGATCTATGGATATTCAAAAATACCCTGGCCCTCGATGTGGTCGATATCACAAAAAACGTAGAGGAAGAAGACGACTTCTATAAGCGGGTACACATGGGTGCAGAGATCAAACTCCCCTATGTCCTCTCTCTACGGTTAGGAGTAAATCAGGGCTATCCCTCTTTGGGGGCCACTATAGACCTTTGGACTGTTAAACTAGCCTATGCCTATTATAAGGAGGAGTTGGGAACAGTGGCAGGACAAAAAGATGATGCGCGTCATGTAGCTCAATTAGGAATAGGGTTCTAATCCTTGACTTTAAAGAGCTAACTATTATAATATATTGAAAAATTAGCTTTTTTAGGAATAGAGCCCAGTGTCAATACTTCTTAAAAGGTCTTTTGTATCTATAAACCTTCTCATATTAACGATAGGGATATTCTTTATTACGCAGATCATAACCTTCAATATAGCCAGAAGATTAGAGCCGCCATTCACGATCAATGCTTCAAGCAATGTCGTAGGTTCTGGAAAGAAAGAGGTTAAACCATTTGAGGTATATAAAATAATTTTAGAGCGCAATATTTTCAATTCTAAGGGGCTTTCCACCCTGCCGCCCCCTGCTACTCCGGCGACCCCTGTTACACCTGTAAAATTAGAACAACCGCCAGTCCCTATCCGGCTTGTAGGGACTGTTGCGGGAAATCCCTTATACTTATATGCTGTGATAGAAGACCCTTTCCAGAAGACAAATAAGATCTTTAGATTAAACGATACGATTGCACCTAACATAAAACTTTTAGAGATCCAGAGGAACAGGATTACGATATCGAGGGATGGAAAAAGGGAAGAGATAGAACTCGGGGCTCAGGATACAGCAGCTCAGCAGCGTACCCAGGCACCGCCACGTCCTGTATCACCACCCACTTCTGAAGTCACGCAACCAACCCCCTCTACCTTTGTAGTCGATAGGGAAAGTGTGGAGGCAGCGACACAAGATATGAACAGGCTTTTAACGCAGGCACGCCTTGTACCCAATTTTACAGGCGGAGTAGCTGATGGATTCCGGATATTCTCGATTGTCCCTGATAGCCTGTTTGAGAAAGTAGGGCTCAGGAATGGGGACATTATAAGAAGTATTAACGGGGTAGAAATGAAAGACCCTGAAAAGGCATTTCAGCTATACCAGCAGTTAAAAGATAATGACCGGTTCGTGATCGACCTGACGCGTGCAGGCCAGAATCTATCTTTAAACTATGAGGTTAAATAAATCCCCCATCCTCCTTTAGTAAAGGGGGAGTAAGAAGGGATGAGGAGGTGCAATCTGAAGATAAAGTCTTTTTCATTGTTTGTAGCCTGTGTAGGCCTCGTCCTGCTTTTAAAAACTACTTCTGACTTGTATGCACAGATGATGCCTCCTATCCCCCCAACAACCACTAAAGACTCTATCCCAGGCTCTGAAGGGGCTATACTTAAAGGTTCTGAAGGGACGCTCCCCAAAACAACATCACCACCGGCACCTGTTTTTCCATCACAGGGCAGAGTAGGCGGAAGAGCGCTCCCCCCTGTGACTGGAAGAACCGCTCAGCCATCAACCGCCATACAACCGCAGCAGTCCCAGACGCCTCTAAGTCCTATACAACAACCGGGCACCCGACTTCAACCCTCTGGCACTCCTTTGCAATCAGGTACTCCCCCGCAACCGGGTCTGCAACAAACTCCGGCTAAGGCGTCAGACAGGATGGTCACACTGGATTTTAACAACGTAGACCTTCAGACATTTATAAAATTCATCAGTGAACTTACCGGGAAAAATTTTGTGCTCGATGAAAAGGTTCAGGGTAAGGTTACAGTAATATCCCCGACCAAGATATCTATCGATGAGGCCTATCATGTCTTTTTAACTGTCCTCGATCTTAAAGGATTCACAGCGATAGCAGAAAACAAGATTATAAAGATATTCCCTTCCAGAGAGGCTAAACAGAGCGGAGTAAGTATCGTAACAGATACAAAACCACTTCCGCCTGATGAAAACTATGAAACACGGGTCATCCGTCTAAAGTATATCAGTGCAACAGAAATTGCCCGACTGATGGCCCCATTGATATCTAAGGATGGATCAAGTATCCCCTATTCGCAAACGAACACCCTTATACTTACAGACATCACGAGCAATATGGAAAAGCTCCTTAAACTCATAGAGGAATTAGATATAGAATCACCTAAAGGTAAAGGGGGGATATACGTATATTATCTCCAGAATGCAAGCGCAGAAGAGATGGCCAAGGTGCTCGCAAATCTTACCAGCCGGATTCCTGCAAAACCTCCGGCAGGTCAAGCGCCGCAAGAGGCCGTAGTACACTTTGAGGGAGGGATATCCGTCACTGCAGACAAGGCCACTAATTCTCTGATCATCATGGCATCCCCTGAGGACTATGAACGTATGACTTCAATTATTGAGCGGCTTGATGTGAAAAGAAAACAGGTCTTTGTAGAGGCGGCGATCGTAGAGATGAGCCTTGATAAGACACGGGAGCTGGGCATCGAGTGGAGAACCACAGAAAATCCAAGTGCCACAGGGTATACAATTGCGGGAGGTACTCTGCTTGCCCCCACAGGGATAAAAGAGTTCTCAGTCAACCCCCTAAGCGTAAATGGGTTGGTCGTAGCCGGAGTTAAAGGATTCTTACCTGATGGGAAAACACTTAATGTCGGGGCACTCCTGAGGGCCTTCCAGTCTGACACGGATGTGAATATCCTCTCCACACCGAATATCCTTACCCTGGATAACCAGGAGGCAAAAATCATTGTAGGCCAGAATGTCCCCTTTATTACTGGCACAAGTCAGACAGCAGGTGGAAATGTACAGGCAACAATAGAGCGAAAGGATGTGGGTATACAATTAAAGATAACCCCTCATACGACTGAAAGTGATTTCGTAAGGCTCGACATCTATCAGGAGATATCGAGCCTTGGCGGTAGTATCCCCGTGGGCACGGATCAGGAGGTTCCCATAACAAACAAGAGATCTGCAGAGACATCTGTAGTCGTAAAGAATCTGGAGACCGTTGTGATCGGTGGACTTATCAAGGACGATGTCACTGTAACAGAAAGAAAGGTGCCTATACTCGGTGACCTGCCTGTACTGGGTTATCTGTTCAAATATCAGAGCAGGCAAAAGACAAAGACTAATCTTATCATCTTCCTGTCGCCCCACATCATACGGGATTCAGAAACCCTCGGGAAGATAAGCTATGAAAAGAGGAGAAGGTCCGAAGAATTCAGGGAAAGGTATCATTTTGAGCTAAAAGATGATTTTATCCTGAATCCTCCGTCGGATGGACAACCAGATATTCAACCAAATATTCAACCAAATATTCAACCAGATGGAGAACCCTATTTTCGACCATACTCTCAACCCGATGAACAACCCGATGAACAAATAGATGAACAAATAGATGAACAACCGGGCGGACAACCAGATATTCAGCCATTCGGTGTCCCGGAATAGACAATATATATGACGAGAAAGAGAGAACTTTTTGGGGATATCCTGAGAAGGTTATCCCCAATCGGGGACAAAGAGATAGAGGAATCCCTTAACATTCAGAGCGAGAAAGGTGGCCGTATCGGTGAGATACTGTTACGTTCAAAACAAATCAAGGAGATTGATTTACTAAAGGCACTGAGTATCCAGTTTCAAATCCCGATTCTTCCAAATTTAACGGAAGAGGAGATAGATAAGACCCTTGTTTCCTCGGTCCCGATCTCTTTCTTGAAAAGACATATTATACTCCCCTATCACAGGGAAAATAATATCGTAAAACTGGCTATATCTGACCCTTTAAATATCAGTCCAATAGATGACCTCAGGATATTTTTAAACTCTGATGTGGAGCTTTTTCTGGCAGAATCTATCACCATACTGCATGCCATAAATATGGCCTATGAGACCCACAGGGAGGCTGCCGAGCAGGTCATAGAAGACATGGCGGATGATGCGCTGTCTGTCGGCTTTGAGGAACCCATCGACCTTATCGATGTGGTGGATGAGGCCCCTATCATAAAACTCATCAACTCATTGCTCTTTCGCTCGGTAAAGGAGCGGGCGAGTGATCTCCATTTCGAGCCTTTTGAACGGGATATTATTGTACGGTTTAGGATAGATGGCGTACTGCATAACATCCTTACGTTGCCAAAGAGATTTCAGCCTAGTATCACCTCAAGAATAAAGATTATGGCCTCTCTGAATATTGCGGAAAGACGCCTCCCTCAGGATGGAAGGATAGGGCTGAAGATTGCGGGTAAAGATATAGATATCCGTGTCTCTCTTATCCCTACATCCTTTGGTGAAAGGGTTGTATTAAGACTTCTCGACAAGTCAGGCTATTTGTTAAGACTTACCGATATCGGCCTGTCCAGGGATATGCAGGCTACTGTTAACAAACTGATCCATCTGTCTCATGGTATCTTACTTGTCACAGGGCCTACCGGGAGTGGTAAGACGACCACACTTTATGCCTCCCTCACAGAGATCAATTCACCTGACAAGAATATTATTACAATTGAAGACCCCGTAGAATATCAGGTAAAGGGAATAGGACAGATGCAGGTTAATCCGAAGATTGAGCTTACCTTTGCGAGGGGACTCCGGTCGATACTCCGCCAGGACCCCGATGTCATCATGATAGGGGAGATAAGGGATTTAGAGACTGCAGAAATCGCGATCCAGGCCTCATTAACCGGCCATCTCGTTTTTAGTACGCTCCATACAAACGACTCGGCAGGGGCAATTACACGACTTATTGACATGGGGATTGAACCCTTTCTGGTATCGTCGTCGGTGGTCGCCATCGCGGCTCAAAGATTGATTAGAATCCTCTGCACGTCTTGTAAAAAGGAGTATACCCCTACGGCCCCTGAGTTGAATGAGTTGGGTATCGAACCCCCTCAGCTCTATGGCCACACCATCTATATGTCCGTTGGTTGTGATAAATGTATGCAGACAGGGTATCGTGGCCGCACAGGCCTATATGAGATGCTCCTGATCAGTGACGAGATAAGGAATCTGATATTACAGAATGTCAACTCACAGGTCATAAAGAATAAGGCCATCGAAGCAAGGATGACTACTTTAAGGATAGATGGGGCAGCGAAGGTTCTTGCAGGGATAACAAGTATTGAAGAAGTACTGCGTGTTACCCAAGAGGACATCATAGAAGAATAATCTATGCCGGTGTTTGAATACAAAGCGCTTACTACAGAAGGAAAAGATGCCAGGGGTTTTATAGACGCAGAAAACCTGCAAAGTGCAAAGATCAAACTCAGGAAGTCCGGTGTCTTTCCGGTAGAGATATCAGAGGAAACGAGGAGAAAGACAGGGGGGGAACCCTCTGCGGTAAGAAGTATCCTGATGAGGGTAAAAAAACAGGAGATTACTGTATTTACCCGCCAGCTGGCAACCCTGCTTACAGCAGGTCTTCCGCTGATGGAGGCCTTATCCGCTGCCATTGACCATATTGATGACCCCCTGCTAAAAAGGACGATCACAAGGATAAGAGAAGATGTGCGGGAGGGAAAATCACTTGCAGAGGCCATGCGGGTACACCCGAAGGCTTTCTCAGGGCTATACACCAATATGATCCAGGCTGGAGAAACAAGCGGGGCGCTTGATGTCGTCCTTGCACGCCTTGCAGACTTCCAGGAGAGTCAAGTCAGGCTCAGGAACAAGCTATGGGCTACGATGACCTATCCCATCATGATGCTCTTTATTGGCCTGGGGGTTCTGACCTTCCTTTTTACCTTTGTTATACCCCAGGTCACAAAGGTATTTGAAGACATAGGCCAGGCACTCCCCCTGCCCACACTAATTCTTATCTCCATCAGCGATTTTTTCAGGTTCTACTGGTGGGCAGTTCTTGGCGGAGTATTTATGGTCTTCTTTGCTATCACAAAATATGTAAAGACCCCTCAAGGGAAGGCTATGTATGACAGGTTAATATTAAGAGTACCGATGTTTGGCAAGATAGTAAAACTGATAGCCATATCGAGATTCACAAGAACCCTGAGTACGCTTCTTGCCAGTGGTGTCCCAATGATCACATCCATGGATATAGTAAAGGCAGTCGTCAATAATAGTGTCATCTCAAAGGTTTTAGAAGATGCAAAAGAACATGTCCGCGAGGGTGAGGCATTGTCTGAACCTCTCCGGAGAAGCGGTATATTCCCCTCCATGGTCATACAGATGATCACTGTAGGTGAGAAGAGCGGAGAGCTTGAGGGGATGTTATCAAAGGTCTCTGAGACCTTTGATAATGAAGTCGATACGACCATAGCAGGTCTGACAGCACTCCTTGAGCCTGTCATGATACTCTTTATGGGGATTATTGTCCTCTTTGTGGTGCTCTCAATCCTGCTGCCGATATTTGAGATGAGTCAAATAGTGAGGTAATTTGGAGGGGTAAATATGAAACACCTGATAAAGTGTCATCGCGGTTTTACTCTCATAGAGATCATGGTTGTGCTGATTATTATCGGCCTTCTTGCCGGCATTGTTGTCCCCCGGCTGATGGGGAGGACCGAAGAGGCGAAACGCACAAAGACAGCCGTGCAGATAAAGAACTTTCAATCCGCCCTGGATCTGTACAAGTTGGATAGTGGCATGTATCCTTCCACAGAACAGGGACTCCAGGCGTTAGTAGAAAAAGCTGCCATTGGAGAGATACCCAAGAATTGGAAAGAGGGTGGATATATAGATAAAATCCCCAAAGACCCGTGGGGTAATAACTATGTCTATATCAGCCCGGGGGTGCATGGAGACTATGACCTTTACTCCTACGGAGCCGATGGAGAAGAGGGTGGTGAGGACAGAAATGCCGACATCCAGAGCTGGAATTTAGAATAAATAGTTTACGCTCAAAAATGCCCAGATGCAAAGAAGACCAAGGCTATACCCTCATTGAACTCTCTATCATTATAATCCTTATAGGCGTTATCCTTCTATTTGCCCTGCCTAAGTTAGATAATATAAGGGATATGGGATTACGATCTGCGGCGAGAGGGTTGGCAGGAACTATCCAGTCTCTATTCGATGAATCTATCCTGAAAAAAGAGCCGTATCAGATGGTGTTCGACATCAGTGAGAAGTCCTATTCTATTGTTGAAACAGGCATCAGTGAAGAATCCTCAGAGGTAATCGAGACGACCAAAAGACGTGTAAACCTGCCGGATAAAACATTTATAAAAGATATCGTAACCCCCATAGATGGCAAGGTTACTGAGGGAAGGATTGTTATTCGATTCTATCCTGATGGATTTGTAGATAAGAATGTTATACACCTATCCAATGGTAAAAAGGATTATACCTTAGTAACCACCCCCCTTACTGGAAAAGTGAAGGTCATGGAGGGGTATATAGAAATAAGTGAGGAAGAATAATGAACAAAAGTGGCTTTACACTTCTGGAGGTCATGGTGGCACTTCTCATCATTGCTACCTCATTCATTGTCCTCCTCCATTCAAGGAATCAGAGTGTGATCGCCGCTGATTATGCAAGACGTACGACCATTGCTACCCTCCTCGCATCTGAGAAGATGAGCGAAATGGAGCAAGGAGGGGTACATGAGACAGGCGAAGATGCAGGAAATTTTAGTGAAGATTACCCGGAATTTACCTGGAGGACTACTGTCTCTGACACAGTCTATGAACATATAAAAGAGATTAGAGTGGAGGTCTTGTGGGGGGAAGGTCAGGGTCAGAGGAGTCTGTATCTCGTGAACCACATCAAGGGAAAGGAGTAAGGGTGGCAATCTTCGGTAATGACATCAAACCATCCCCGCTGAAGGACACCCATGGTTTCACCCTGATGGAGGTACTTATTGCTACGGCGATCCTTGCCATAGTCCTGGCAATCGTCTATGGAAGTTTTGTTCAGACAAAGAGAGTGATAGGGAGGGCTGAAGGCGCAGTTAATGAATTGAGAGGAGTCCGTGCCGCCTTTAACAGGATCATGTGGGATTTGAGTATGGCCTTTGTTTCACCCCAGCTTCCTGATCAGACAGATACCAGCACCTTTCTTGTGGGAAGAGATGATTATGCTGCTGGTTATCCCAATGATAGCATCGACTTTACATCCTACTCGAACAGGATCCGCAATAAGGACGCGAAGGAGTCAGACCAGATAGAAGTGGGCTATTACCTGAAGAAGAGTTTCGATGGAGGCTCTGTCTTGATGAAAAGGGAGAAGAAACGGATAGATAAAAATCCGATGTCTGGAGGCAAGTCTTTTGAGCTGTCTGAGGATGTGGTGGGTCTCAATTTCCGCTATCTTGATGAGGGGGCATGGTTAGACAGCTGGGATTCAAGAACAAAATCATCTGCAGCCATACCAGAGGCTGTTGAAATAACGATTATTGTAAAGAACAGTAACGGTACTGAAAGGTCTTACAGGACGATTACAGAAATACCACTGGGGAAGAAATGAGATTGGGGGTCAGGGGTCGGGGGCCGGGAGGTAGAAATGAGAAGGGGGTTGCCCTTGTGGTTACATTGCTGGTGCTTACACTCCTCCTGACGATTATCCTCGAATTCAATTTGGGTATGCGTGTTGAGGCACGGGCCGCAGCTAACTTCAGGGATGATATGAAGGCCTATTACCTGACAAGATCCGGTATAACCTTTGCCATCGCTCTATTAGAAGAAGATGGCAAAACAGAACCTAAATATGATTCCCTGAATGAGTTATGGGCGCAGAAGATCCCGATGATCCCGGTCGGTGATGGTGTTGTATCCATCGCTATCACGGATGAGGACAGCAGGATCAATGTAAATAAATTAGCTATCGGTTCTGGTGTGGTGACGGGAGATAATATGCGCACGTTAATGGTACGTTTTCTTGAACTGTTTGAATTAAAAAGTGAGCTCGCCGATACCATAGCCGACTGGATTGACCCGGATGATAACGAACGCCCCAATGGCGCAGAAAGCGGCTATTATGAAGGTCTGGAAGATCCGTATGAAGCAACGAATAAACTTCTTAATTCCATACCGGAATTACGCTTGATAAAGGGGATGGAGGATGATATATTTGGCAGACTGAAAAATTATCTTACGGTTCACTCGGATGGATGGATCAATGTAAACACCGCAAGTAAACAGGTGTTGATGTCCCTCTCTGATGAGCTTAATGGAGATATCGCCGATGAGATCATGGCCTATAGATCAGAAAATCCTTTTCAGACTAAGGTGGACCTAAAGAACAATATCTCCTTAAGCGAGCATGTTTATACCGATATATCAAAATTCTTCGATGTAAAGAGCAATTATTTTTCTATCACCGCTACCGGAGAGGTGAATCAGAGTAAAAGGACTATAAATGCCGTGGTAAAAAGACAAGGAGATAAGTGTACCCTTGTATACTGGCGTATGGAATAGTATTGTTTTCTTTTTTTTAATACTTTCTTCAGGAGAGTCTATAGAAGCTGCCAACTCAGAGGATATAACAGAAGGGGTGTATGGGTATGTTAAGGACGAGGCTGCTTCTCCCATTGTTAATGCAGATATCAGCCTGTTTGATGGTTTTACACTTCATGCTGTAAAGACCGATAGTAACGGAAGGTACAAAATATCCAACCTCCCTGTGTCGGTGAACAATTATGCAGTGATCTTCCTTATAAAAGAGGGCTACATCCCTGAAGCCGCAAATCTAAGGATACATGGAAAAAAGGCTATCGAATATTCCGTTAACATGAAACAGACAAACACCCGTAATGCAGGTTTTATTATAGGGACCCTATATAGACCTGTGAGAGGCGGAAAGCTTCAGTTCCATAGTGGTATCTATAGTTTTGGTAAAAAGAAACAGGTCCGGCTGGAATGGGATGGGGAAGTCATCGAAAAGGAAACAGACCTGGAAGGTCATTTCTTATTTGAAGTTCCATCGGGGAGATATGAGCTAAGTGGTGAAGGTAGCCGGGAGAGGGTAAAGATAGAGGTGTCAAAGGGACAAACCACTATAAGGAATCTGAGGTCTGGATTCATCCTCATCGATTAAAAACTAAATGCCGCTTATTCTAAGCTTCATATTAACATTACTGCTATTACTCCCTACACACTCTATTGCGAGGCCACTGAACAGCCTTGAACTCATAGCCAGGGCCCAAAGGAATGGGGAGATCAATTACAGAGAGGCATTGAATTACAGGGTGGCTGCTGTGTTGAGACCAGAGGGGCTGCCAGAAGGTTACCTATCAAAGGTGCCTATAAAATCTGCCACCCCAATTTTGTTGGAGGCACGTTCCAATAGACACCTCCTCTCCCCTGAAAATGCTAGAGTCCTGGCGAAGGGCAGGGGTGAGATTCTTGCAGAATATTATGGAAGTGGCATAACACTCCACAGTTATATGAGCCCAGGTAAGCACTTCAGGATACACTACACAACAGAAGGTGACGACGCAGTTCCGGCTACTGACGATGATGGGAATAATATCCCTGATTACGTGGAAAGGTTTGCTGATATCCTTGACCATGTCTGGGCAAAGGAGATAGACGAGATGGGTTATGATGCACCCCCTTCAGATGGCTCAGAGGGTGGGGATTGTTTATTAGATGTATACCTGGCAAACCTCAATGCCTATGGATTAACACAAATCGACGAAGGCATGGGGGCATCTACTGTCTACATGATCCTTAAGAATGACTTCTCTTTCGTCTTACCGAATTCAAATCCTGGCGGACAGCAGGAAGAAGGTGCTATGAAGGTGACGGCAGCCCATGAATTTTTTCACACAGTACAATTTCAAATTTCAGAGGATCTACTCCTTAATGGCTGGTGGATGGAGGCATCTGCTACCTGGATGGAGGATCATGTATATCCTGAGGTCAATGACTATGTGAACTATATAGACTGCTGGTTTCAACATCCTGAATGGCCTCTAGATACATTCGGGATTGTTGCCACCGATCCCGCCTGCTCTCTGTTGTTTCCTTATGGTAATGCCGTATGGGTAAAACATATGACAGAGAAGTATGGATCAGCGTTTGTATATGAAGTGTGGGACAGGATAAAAAACGGGGAGAGTGCATTGTCAGGGGTAGAGAACACTCTAACAGAAAATGGCTCAACCCTTGAGGAAGAGCTTAAAGAGCTGAGGGTGGCAAATGTCACCATGATCTATGACGATAGCACAGTATATCAAACATGGAATCAGGTGAATCCTGGCATAGGCCCTATCGCAGTAACTTATAATGAAATACCTGCCCAATCCGTAGTCATAGCTCCACTTGCGGCAAGATACTATTCCATTTCTGCCACCGGTGGATCTAAAGCCTTATATGTAGAATTTAATGGAGCCAGTAATTTAAGTTTAATGGTTATAGGTATCCGCTCAGGCGGTATAAGATATGATGTAACTGAGGTTGATATCTTAAATGATAGCGGATCTGTTACCATAAATGGATTCAGCAGTAGTGGACCATATACAAGCGTTATTTTAATCCCCTTAAACCACTCTACTACAGACCCCGGCAGCTTTACCCTTAAACCCTCCTATACCGCCTCTGTCCCCCACAGCATCCAACCCGTAGAAATAAGGCCTGCTGCCAGCGCCATTGTGGCAGAAGACACCGGGGCTGGCCAACAGGGGAAGCAGCAGTATTACATGATCTTGAGAGATGGAAGTGGGAATCAGATCCTTGAAAGTGGAACAGTCTGGACATCTGACCTCCTATCTGTAAATATTAACGTCAACGGGCTTGCTACTGCTTCAGATGCCGCAGCAGCCACGATTACAGCATCTCTGGCAGGGTTTTCGGCCAGTACCCCATTGTCAATCAGTGCCCCTCTGATAATGCCACCTGGCCTCCCCAGGAACTGTACCATTAAAAGTAGTGATAGGAGGTGTTTCATCGCCACTGCTGCATTCGGCTCTCCACTCCACCCCTATGTTGAGATATTGCGTGAGCTTAGGGATAGATATTTTTTAACAAACCCTGCTGGGAGAGTAGTAATATCCCTATATTATTTCTACAGTCCACCAATTGCAGAAACCATAGCAAAGTATCCTGTGTTAAAGGATATAGTGAAGATTTGCCTTATTCCTGCTATACTGTTTAGCGGATTTATGGTAAAAACTACCTTATTCGAAAAGATAATTGTTGGTATTTTACTTATACTTATAGGAGTTATAACAATTCAGAAGTCAGGAAACAGATATAGCCACAGGCTTTAGCCTGCGGCTACTATGGTTTGACTTCTGAAGTAAAGGATATTTAATGTCACGTAAGATCGTTGGCTTAGACATAGGGAGTCACTCGATAAAGGTAGTCCTGGCGAGAGAGCGCCTTGGGAGAGTCGACTTACTGCATTTCTATGAAAGACCTGTTGCCGATAAAGGGATACAGGAGCTTATACGGTCAATATTCCGTGAAGAAGGTCTTCATCCCGACATCGTTGTAAGTTCGGTCTCAGGCAATACGGTATCGGTCCACTACCTGCAGATACCATTCTCGGATGAGACTAAGATCAGGCAGATTATCCCCTACGAAGTCGAGAGTATAGTCCCCTTCCCATTAGAAGAAATGGTTATTGACCAGTTTATCCTGTCAAAAAGCAATGGCACAGCTGCCAATAACAGTTCATCTGTCTGTGTGGCGCTCATCAGAAGGACCGCCCTTCAGCACCATATCAATACCCTGAAAGGGGCCTATATAGACCCCAAGGTTATAGAACTTGAATCCCTTGCCCTCTACCATACCTTCATGCAGTGGTACAAGACGGAAGACACCGTAGCCCTCCTGGATAGCGGGGCAACGAGGAGTAATCTCTGTATCGTATCCAAGGGAAAACCGAGGTATGTAAGGACATTTAACAGGGGTGGCAATGGAATTACTTTGGCAATACAGGAGGCCCTCGGAATCAGTTTCGATGAGGCAGAAAAAAAGAAAATCGCCACAGGGATAATACATGACGGTTTGGCTGGGAGAAACGAGAAGGCAGAAGACACCCCCACCCTATCCCTTCCCCTCGAAGGGGGAGGGATAAAGGGAGGGGGTGAGAGAGAGGTTATCTCAGCAGCTATAAAAAGGGGTCTTATCCCCCTTTTAGTCGAGCTGCAACAGAGTCTGCATGCGTACGAGATTCAAGAGAATGATTCAATCACAAAGTTATACATAGCCGGGGGGAGTGCGCGCCTCCTGAATATAGACAAGGTCCTCAACAGTGAATTGGGTATAGAAGTTGAGCCTCTCAGTGTGCCAAAGGATATCGTACAAAGACTCACTGGAGGAGATGATGCAAGATTTATTATGCCCACCGGGATGGGTCTTGCCCTTCGCGGGGCACACAAAAAACAGACCATAGGGCTTAACTTCAGAAAGGGTGAACATTTTTACAAGAAAGAGGCGAAAGAAACTATAGGGAGATTTGTATATCTGTTGATTGCCGTTGCAGCCGTTATCCTCCTTGGGTTAGTAGACTTCTATTCCAGGTATCATTATATAGAAGCACGATACAAGACCATCAGGGCAGAGATCCGGAAGGTCTACATGGAAACATTTCCGGAGGCAAAGAATATTGTTGACGAAAGCCAGCAATTAAAGAGCGCTGTTGACGAACTACGGAAGAAGGTAGCCTCTCTCGGTGGGGGTACAAGCGGGGGGGTTACATCACTGGACTTGCTAACCACTCTCACTGAAAAGATACCCAAAGATATTAATGTCAATATCGATGACCTCATGATTGATAAGACAAAGATAAAGGTCCAGGGTGATACAGACAGCTTTGAGAATGTGGAACGGATAAAACGGGAATTTGAGACTGTCCCATTGTTTAAAAAGGTAGATGTGGGTGATGCAAAGCTTGCAGCAGACCAGAAGAAGGTAAAGTTTCGCATTATTGTGGATATGTAGGCTGACGCTGAAAAACGTATTAAAATAATGTTATGAATAAGATCACTCAGTACATGCGTCATCTCAGCCGTCGGGAAAAGAGCCTGATTGTATTAGGCCTGTTCGGTGCGATCGCTATTATCACATATGGGTCTGTTATTGCACCCTTAGTAGATCGTTATACAAATTTAGAAAGAGTCATAAAACAGAAGGAGTTGCAATACAGAGATATCATTCAACTAAAAGGAGAGTATCTGACCCTTGAAAAGGAGTATGGAGATTTAGAAAAGGCCGCCTCTAAGGCCAAAGAAGGGTTCTCACCCCTTACGTTTATGGAGAGCGTATCCGTTCAGGCAAAGATAAAGGATAAGATCGTATCCATGAAGCCTATACTCGCACCTGTCGGAGGGGATTACAGGGAGTCCTCTGTAGAAGTCAAGATAGAGCGGGTAGTCCTGGAGCAGATTATGAGATACCTGCATCTGACTGAAAGTTCAGAATATCCTTTACGGGTAAAGACGCTTCATCTGAAAAGCAGATTTGACGATCCGGGTCTGATGGATGCCTCTATCGTCGTAAGTTTTTATGAGAAGGTGAAGTGACCCGAAGGGTCATCCCGAGCGAAGCGAGGGATCTGATTCACATGGACCCGAAACAATGACAGGAGAATGTCGAGGTGAATATACGAAGGTTTATCCGCTTAAATATAAGACACACAATCGGCTATGCCCTGTTCTCCCTGGCTGCCTTTATCGTATTTCTCTACCTCTTATTCCCGCGAGAGGAGATCAAGGCACGCATCATTTATGAAATTGAAAGGGATACGGCCACAGAGATTAAGACATCCGGTGATCAATGGGTATTTCCGCTCGGCCTCACCTTTAAAGGGATAGAGTTTACAAAAAAGGAGGATAAAAGTTATCTTCTCGCGCATATTGATAGACTGGCCCTTGAAATACCTGTCAAAAGCATAATCTCCTTCAGTCCTGTATCAACCCTTACCGCTGATATCTATGGCGGATCAGCCAGGGGACTTCTTACCCTGCGTGGAAATAACAGGATCATTCAGGCAAACTGGACCAATGTAGATCTATCCCGTATAGAGAGACTTAAGGAGATCCCTGCAGAACTTGTAGGAAGGATCAGTGGAGACCTTGTGCTCAGGCTTATGAATAATATACCTGAGGGTCAGGTACGACTCCTGATAAAAGATGGGAAATTAAGTAAGGTCAAGGTGATGGGATTCACCTTCCCTGATCTCCCCATTGAGGAGCTACAAGGGCTTATTGATATTAAAGGGGATACCTTGTCACTAAAAGATGTTCATTTTAAAAATAATGACCTTAAGGGGACTATCAAGGGTGACATCCAGCTCCGCTCTGAAACAGGGTCAGGAGGGTTAAATATCTCTATACGCTTTACGGTAGGAGAAAAGATGAAGAAGGAGTATCAGGGACTCCTCTCTTTTATTGAGCGATCAAAGGACCGCGAGGGCTACTATACCCTCCAGATAAAGGGAGACCTCAGGAAACCCACGGTTAGTTGGGGACAGATTTAAAATCTGTCCCCAAAATTCAGATTATCCCTTGATACACGCCAAAGGTTTTACCATGGCTACCTTCTTTGCGAGGCCGGCCTTATGAGTTGCATCTACGACTGCAGTGACATCCTTGTAGGCACCAGGGGCCTCTTCTGCGGCACCGGAGTATGAATGGGTTCTCACGATAATACCTTGTGAGGCCAATTCCTTAATGAGGGCATCCCCTCTCCACCTTTTCTTTGCCTGGGTCCTGCTAAGGGCCCTCCCTGCCCCATGGCAGGCAGAACCAAAGGACTGTTTCATGCCAGACTCTGTACCAGCCAATATATAAGAGCAGGTCCCCATCGTACCCCCTA